>JABUSX010000405.1 GCA_021442545.1 Eubacterium sp.
ATTTCTTTACATTTCATCATCCATTTTTTACAGGACCGCACATCCGGATTTTACAAGAGCTCTTTATTCTTATATCCGTGCACAAAAGAAACGACATGAGGCTCTGATCGTTTCTGTGACAACAGGAGAGACGGATCTATAAAAGAAACGGAATTCTGTGAAAGCAGAACCGGAATGCCGGAAAGATCGAAACCGGAATGCCGGAGAGAGTGACAACCGGAATGCCGGAAAGAGTGAAATCGGAATGCCGGAGAGAGTGACAACCGGAATGCCGGAAAGGACAGAACCGGAATCCTGCAAAGAGCCGAAGAAAAACCAAAAAAGAAAAGATGAGGAAAAAAACATGAAAAAGAAAGCAATGATTCTTGCGTTGGCAGTTGGTACAGTGACATGCCTGATGGGCTGCGGAGCAAAGGAAGCCGGGGCGGCAGAGATGGGCAAAGTTTCCGGTACGGTTTCCACGGACGGATCCACATCCATGGAAAAGGTTATCGGCGCTCTGGGTGAGGCTTTTATGGAAATGAACAAAGATGCCAGCTTCACTTACAACCCGACCGGCAGCGGCAGCGGGATCACGGCAGCGGAAAACGGAACCTGCGACATCGGTCTTTCGAGCCGGCATCTGAAAGAAGAAGAGCTTGCCAAGGGTCTTGAGGAGACAGAACTTGCCATCGACGGGATTGCCGTGATCGTAAATATAAACAATGAGGCGCAGGATCTTACTCTGGAAGAGATTGCCGATATCTACACCGGCGAGATCACGAACTGGTCGGAAGTCGGCGGAGCAGATGCAGAAATCGTCGTGATCGGCCGTGAAGCCGGAAGCGGAACACGTGATGGTTTTGAATCCATAACCGGTACGGAAGATGCCTGCGTGCTGCGTCAGGAACTGACTTCGACGGGTGATGTGATCGCAACGGTGAAGAGCAACGAGAACGCGATTGGTTATGCATCTCTGGCTTCTGTAAAAGACGACGTTGCCATGGTTGCTGTCGATGGTGTTGAGCCGAGTTCGGAAACGATTCTGGACGGAAGCTATGCGATCCAGAGACCTTTCATTCTGGTTACGAAAGAAGACCGCGAGCTTTCCGAGGCGGCGCAGGCGTTTATGGATTTCGCCCTCTCTGAAGATGCCATGGAAATTATCGTGAGTGCCGGCGTAGTTCCTGCAGCACAGGAGTTATAAATGAACAAAGCAGCAGATAAGATTATGCACGGTTTGTTCCTGGTCTGCGGCCTGATTGCCATAGCCTGCGTATGTACCATTACCATATATCTGATCATATCGGGCATTCCGGCAATCAAGGAAATCGGCATAGTTAAGTTCTTATTCGGAACAACATGGGCTTCTACCGCAAAGGAGCCCATGTTCGGAATACTTCCGTTCATATTGACAAGTATATTCGGAACCCTTGGCGCAATTCTGATTGGTGTTCCGGTCGGCTTTTTTACGGCACTGTATCTCTCCAAGTTTGCCAATCTCCATATAAAAAAGACGGTCGGTTTTGTGGTAACGCTTCTTGCTTCCATTCCGTCTGTTGTATACGGTCTCGTGGGAATGCTGGTTCTGGTTCCTGCGATCCGTACCGTTTTCGGGATCCCCGACGGTGCCACGCTTTTTGCGGCGATCCTGGTTCTTGCAATCATGATCCTGCCGTCCATCATCAGCGTATCCATGACGGCTCTGGATGCCGTTCCGCAGAAGTATGAGCACGGGGCGCTGGCCCTGGGTGCAACGGAATGTGAGACCTATCTGAAGGTATCCGTGCCGGCGGCAAAATCAGGAATCATTGCTTCCATCGTTCTGGGCGTCGGAAGAGCCATCGGCGAAGCCATGGCCGTTATGATGGTTTCGGGAAACGTTGCCAATATGCCGAAACTCTTCGGTTCCGTGCGTTTCCTTACAACGGCGATCGCTTCCGAGATGTCTTATGCTTCCGGGCTTCAGAAAGAAGCACTTTTTTCGATCGCACTTGTCCTGTTTGTTTTCATTATGCTGATCAATCTTGTACTCCGCAAAGTCATGAAGGGAGGAAAGGAAAACGCATGAGAACGGATCAGAGATATTCGGATGCGGCGAAGAGAGATCAGGCAGACATATGAAAAGGATTCAGGTATTTCATAACCTGATGAAGAGAGATTGGAACGAAAATGAAAACGAATATTGAAAAAACACGCAAAATAAAAGAGAGGGCATGGAAGATCGTCATGCTGATCTGTGCTGCCCTGACCTGTGCCATCCTGATTTTCATCATCGGCTATGTCTTTGTGCAGGGTGTCGGCGGTCTCAGCATCGAATTTCTGACCACAAAGCCCAGCTATCTTTCCGGAAACATCGGCATTCTTCCCGATATTCTGAACACGGTCTATATTCTGATCGTGTCGATCCTCGTACTGCTCCCTCTGGGAGTCGGTGCGGCCATCTACTTAAGTGAATATGCGACGAATCATAGGATCGTCAAGCTTGTGGACTATGCCGCAGAGATCCTTTCCGGCATTCCGTCCATCATCTACGGGCTTGTCGGCATGCTGTTCTTCTGTCAGTTCCTGAATATGAAGACATCACTTCTTGCCGGTGCTCTGACGCTGGTGGTAATGAACCTTCCGACGATCATGAGAACGACGCGAGAAAGCCTTCTTACTGTTCAGAAGGGGCTGCGGGAAGGAGCCTATGCACTCGGCGCGTCCAAATGGAGAGTCGTCCGGACGATCGTCATTCCGGAATGTCTGGACGGTATTATTACCGGATGCATTCTTTCTGCAGGCAGGATCCTGGGAGAATCGGCGGCACTCCTGTTTACGGCCGGCTTTGCCCATACGCTCCATGGTTTCTTCGACGGGATCACGAGCTCCGGAGCCACCCTGACCGTAGCACTTTATGTATATGCCAAGGAACAGGGAGAATTTCAGATTGCTTTTTCAATCGCTGTGATCCTTCTGATCCTTGCAGTGATCGTGAATCTCTGTGCAGTCGGTGTGAAAAGGCATTTTCAGAAAAAGAAGAGCATTTAACTGCCTTCAGAAGTTCTGCGAAAAAACAAATACAAAATGGCTGCAGCAGTTCCACAGTAAAGAAAAATCACATACGGAAAAAGCTGCAGCGGTTCCCGGGAAATAGATGAGTGAACCGGTGAGACGTTAACAACACGAGGATGTACAACATGGAAAAATTTACGATAGAGAACCTGGATCTTTTTTACGGAGAATTTCATGCATTAAAGAGCATTGATATGAGAATCCCGGAGCATGAAGTCACGGCTTTTATCGGGCCGAGCGGCTGCGGAAAATCCACGTTTCTGAAAACGCTGAACCGCATGAATGATCTTGTTGAAAACTGCAGGATCACGGGAAGCGTAAAGCTGGACGGAGAAGATATATATAAGGACAACAAAGTAAGCGAACTTCGGAAAAGAGTCGGAATGGTCTTTCAGCAGCCGAATCCCTTCCCGATGAGCATTTATGACAATATCGCCTTCGGACCGCGGACGCACGGCATCCGCAATAAAGCTCAGCTGGATGAGATCGTCGAAAAGTCGCTGCAGCAGGCGGCGATCTGGGAAGAATGCAAGGACCGCCTGAAAAAGAATGCCCTCGGAATGAGCGGCGGACAGCAGCAGAGGCTCTGCATAGCCAGAGCACTTGCCGTCGATCCGGAAGTTCTTCTCATGGATGAACCGACGAGCGCTCTGGACCCGATTTCCACGTCGAAAATTGAAGATCTGGTTCTGGAACTGAAGGATCGCTATACGATCATCATGGTCACCCACAATATGCAGCAGGCTGCACGTGTTTCGGATAATACGGCCTTCTTCCTGCTGGGCGACATGATCGAGTTTGACAAAACAGAAAAAATTTTCTCGACTCCTTCCAATAAGAAAACAGAAGATTACATAACCGGCAGATTCGGATAAGGAATCTGTAAAAACACCCGAAAAAGAATCTTAGAGGCAAAGTGAAGGACGGAAATCATTTCCGGCTGAAGAAAGGAAAAAAATGGCTAGAGAAAGTTATGATCGGCAGCTGAAGTATCTGAAGGATCAGATGCTTTTGCTGGGAAGTATGCTTCAGGAAGCACTCAGCGAAACGATACGGGCCCTCGTCACACAGGATGTGGAAAAGGCCAGAAGCGTATCAGCAGGAGATGAGCGGATCAATGCACAGGTCAGACGCATCGAGCAGGAATGCTACATGCTCTTTCTGCGGCAGCAGCCGATCGCAAAGGATCTGCGGAGCGTTTCCGCGGTGATGAAGATGATCACGGATATGGAACGGATCGGAGATCACGCGGCAGATATTTCCGAACTTGTGATCTATATGAGCAAAGAGCCCTATCCGGAAGAGATACATGTGATTGAGCAGATGGCAAAAGAAACAACGGTCATGCTGATCGAGGCAGTGGACGCCTTTGCCGGAAAAAGCGTTGAAAAGGCAGAAGGTGTGATCCGAAGAGATGATCGTGTAGACAAACTTTTTGTGCAGGTCAAAAAGGATATCTGCGAACATATGAAGACCATCGACACCACGAAGAGCACGATGATCGAACTGGATCTTCTTATGGTTGCAAAATACTTTGAGCGGATCGGAGATCATGCGACGAATATTGCGGAGTGGGTGCTGTTTTCAATTTCAGGAGATGTCTCCGAAATAAGCTGAGCAGGGAGCGGCGAAATAACGGTCAAAGTGATAAGATCCGAAACCGTATCGTGGCAGAGCGGAATTTTTCCTGTGGAAAAAATCCCGGCGGAGTCCTAAAATGGTAGCAGTGCCGGAAAACATATGTAGGGGCATGTTGTGAGATTTTCCGGAATGGAGCGATCCCCGATTGTTCCGGCACCCTGATCAAAAATCATACAGACATCGCTGACAGGATTTTGAAAGGGAGAATGAAAGATGCCGACGCTTGAAGAAATACGAGAACGGTTTTCCGGAGACAAATATGCAACCGAGACCACGGGGATCGTGATCCGCTCTGCGGAGCCGGGACACGCGGTCTGTGATCTGCCGATCACGCCGAAGATTTTAAACGCAAACAATGTGCCTATGGGAGGTGCCGTATTTACCCTGGCAGATTTTGCCGCGGCCATTGCGGCAAACGGATTCAGCGAGGAGATCACGGTCTCCCAGCAGGTTTCCGTAACTTTTCTGGCTGCCGCAAAAGGTTCTGTGCTGACGGCGGATGCACGCTGCCTAAAGGCCGGCCGGAAGACATGTCTTTACGAGGTCAATATCACAGATGATGCCGGCGTTTTCGTGGCACACGCAACGTCGAACGGGTTTACGGTAGGGAAGTTTGTAAAACCTGTATCGTGAAACCTGTATCGTGAATCCTATATCGTGAACCCTGTATCGTGAACCGCTTTTCGTATAAAATGAGGTCTTCAGACTTCGGATAAAGGACCTTTCTGAAGAAGTCTCTCAATATCTCTGCTCACAATAGTATACAACAGGTGGTGTTGACCGCCTGTTTTTTTTATGTTAATATCACAAATATACGTGCTTTTGAGAATTCGTATTAGTAAAAAATGTATAAAAAATGTGTAAAAAGGAGGTAGAGAAATGTTATTTCAAACCACACCTCAGCACGAGGAATTCAGAGCAGCAATTCGTGAATTTGCAGAGCGGGCTGTAAAACCGATCGCTCCGAAAATGGATCGTGAGAACGGTTTTCCGTATGAAGCCGTTAAAGAACTCGGGGAAATGGGCGTTCTGGGCGTTCCCTTCCCGAAGGAATACGGCGGCGCCGGAAAAGACGTTCTGAGCTATGCCATTGCCGTTGAGGAACTTTCCAGAGTAGACGGCGGAACGGGTGTTATCCTCTCTGCACATGTATCACTCGGAACCTGGCCGATCTTTGCTTTCGGCAATGAAGAGCAGAAACAGAAATACCTGGTTCCGCTCTGCAAGGGCGAAAAGCTCGGTGCCTTCGGTCTGACAGAGCCGAATGCCGGTTCTGACGCAGGCGGCACAGAGACCACAGCCATCTGGGACGGCGAAAACTACATCCTGAACGGAGAAAAGATCTTCATCACCAACGGCGGCGTCGCGGAGACCTACGTTGTCTTTGCGGTTACCACACCGGGCATCGGCACGAAGGGCATTTCCGCCTTCATCGTGGAAAAAGGCTGGGAAGGCTTCACCTTCGGAACCAAGTACGACAAGCTGGGTATCCGTTCTTCCGCCACGCAGCAGCTGCTGTTCCACAACGTGAAGATTCCGAAAGAGAACCTGCTTGCCGAGGAAGGCATGGGCTTCAAGATCGCTATGGCTACGCTGGACGGCGGCCGTATCGGTATTGCTTCCCAGGCTCTTGGTATTGCACAGGGTGCCTATGAAGCCGCTCTGGAATATGCAAAAGAACGTGAACAGTTCGGCATGCCGATCGCCGGACAGCAGGGCATTTCCTTCAAGCTGGCAGACATGGCTACAAAGCTTGACTGCGCCCGCATGCTGATCTACAAGGCAGCCGAGATGAAAGAAGCACATGTGCCGTACGGAAAAGAAGCGGCCATGGCCAAGATGTATGCATCCGACATTGCCCTGGAAGTCTGCAACGATGCACTGCAGATCCACGGCGGCAACGGCTACCTGAAAGGCATGGACGTTGAACGGATGTACAGAGATGCGAAGATCACGACGATCTACGAAGGAACCAACGAGATCCAGCGCGTGGTCATCGGCGCCAGCATCATCGGACGCATCAACAGACCGAAACCCGCAGCTTCCGGCGCACCGGCAGCTCCGAAGCCCGGCATCACCGGCCCGCGTAAGAAAAAAATCTTCCAGGGAGATGCGGCAGAATGCGTTGCTTCCCTTGTCGAAGCACTGAAGGGCGACGGCCATGACTTTACGGTCGGCATCGCCATGGATACGCCGATCGTGGAAGCGGAGCGCGTCGTTTCCATGGGCAGAGGCATCGGAGACAAAGAGAACATTAAACTGATCGAGGATCTGTGCAAGGCTGCCGGCGCGGCCATCGGCTCCTCCCGTCCGGTTGCGGAAGATCTCGGCTATCTGCCGCTTGAGCGCTATGTCGGTATGTCCGGTCAGAAATTCTCCGGCAATCTGTATTTTGCCTGCGGCATCTCCGGTGCCATCCAGCATCTGAAAGGCATCAAAGACGCATCCTGCATCGTGGCGATCAACAAAGATCCGGGCGCCCCGATCTTCAAGAACTGCGATTACGGTATCGTCGGCGACCTGATGGAAGTCCTGCCGATCCTTGCGGAAGCTCTGGATACCGGCGAGAAGGAGGAAGCTCCGGCCATGGTCAAGATGGACAGAGTGGTAAGTGAAGAACCGGTTGTAAAACCGGCACCGATGGACAGATACGTGTGCAACGGCTGCGGTTATGAGTACATTCCGGAAGAGGGTGATCCCGAAGGCGACATCGCTCCCGGAACACCGTTCGAGAAACTTCCGGACAGCTGGACCTGCCCATTCTGCGGAGAGAGCAAATCGGAATTTGTGAAAGCCTGATCTGAATGACTGAGAGGAGAAAATCATATGTATTGTGTGCGTCAAATTACGGACGGTCTGTACTGGGTAGGTGCGAATGACCATCGACTGCATCTTTTTGAAAACGTTCATCCCATTCCGCTGGGTGTAAGCTACAACGCATACCTGCTTCAGGATGAAGGCTGCAACATTCTCATCGACACGGTAGACTGGTCTGCCTGCCGCCAGATGCTGGAAAACGTGGATTATCTGCTTGACGGCGGAAAGCTGGATTACCTGATCGTCAACCATATGGAGCCCGACCACGCGGCGACCATCGGTGAAGTGCTTCTGCGCTGGCCGAAGATCAAAGTCATTGCTTCCCTGAAAGCCTTCCGGCTGATGCATCAGTTCGGCTTCGAGGTTGGCGATGAGGAAAAGATCGTCGTTGCAGAAGGCGATACCTACACCTTTAACGAACACACGGTTACCTTCGTGGCAGCCCCGATGGTACACTGGCCCGAAGCGATCGTTACGCTGGATCTCACCAACGGTGCACTTTTCTCCGCCGACGCCTTCGGTTCGTTCATTGCCCTGGACGGCAAACTCTTTGCCGACGAGGTCGACTTCGACAGAGACTGGCTGGATGAAGCCCGCCGCTATCTGGTAAACATCGTGGGCAAGTACGGTCCGCAGGTTCAGGTCCTTCTCGGCAAGGCGGCGACCGTACTGGACAAGATCGAATTCATCTGCCCGCTTCACGGACCGGTATGGCGTGAGAATCTTGGCTACTTCATCGAAAAATACGACAAGTGGAGCCGCTACGAACCGGAAGAAGAAGGCGTTCTCATCGCCTACGCTTCCATGTACGGCAACACCGAATCCGCCGCACAGGCACTGGCTGCAAAGCTTTGTGAAAAAGGCATGACGAATGTCGTCGTCCGTGACGTATCCGATACACACGTATCTTATCTGATCGCAGACGCCTTCAAGTACAGCCACATCGTACTGGCATCTGTCACCTACAACCTCGGAGCTTATCCGGTGATGATGAACTTCCTGCACGACATGAAGGCACTCAACCTGCAGAAACGCACCTTCGCGATCGTGGAGAACGGCTCCTGGGCCTGCAAGTCCGGCGACGTCATGTCCAAATTCATCACGGATGAAATGAAGAACATGAAACTGCTGAACAACCGCCTGTCACTGGCCTCCTCGCTCCATGCGGACAAGGCCGCAGAACTCGAGTCGTTCGCAGATATGATCATGAAATCATTCGAAGAGTGAGTGAAGAGGGATTTCTGAAACTCAAATCTTAAAATGAAAATTTCAGATGAGACAAGAGGCCGCTTCCCGAAAGGGAGGCGGCCTTTTTGAAACCACCCACAGCCGGCATCGTTTGCGGAACGGGTTCAAAATACGAAATCCTGTAAAGGATTGGATACATAAACACCAGACGTAATGTGTTTTTCTTGCAGTATTTCTTCGCTGCGGGTACAACGTTGCTAAATCAAGATTTACTAAATTATGATTTAGCAAAGGAGACGCAGCGGTGTTTGTATCCGGATTATGGCAGATTCATATATTTGCCGAAGGTAATACAAGGACCACGGCCGTGTTTTTTATTAAGTATCTGAATACCCTTGGATTTGATGTTACGAATGACATATTTGAAGAGAATGCCTGGTATTTCAGAAATGCTCTGGTTCGGGCAAACTATAACGACCTGAAAAACGGAATTCATAAGACGACGGAGTATCTTGAATTATTCTTACGCAATTTGCTGCTGGATGAAAAAAATGAACTGCACAATCGCGATATGCATATCGGCAGACTGCCTGAGAAGAGGCAGTAAAACAAAATCCCACCATTAAAGATCCTGTGCAGTTCGTCAATATTCTGTCGGCAGATGACCTTTATTTGGGTAGGATACGGCTTTTATAAAAGCTTTTGCGGGAGTGCTGTCGGGAAATAGAGCAGCAGATATGATGATGTTTGTATCAATGAATACATTCATGTGGTGTTACTTTCTGATCGCAGATCAGCTCAGGTCGAATGCCCCATTCAGGGTAAATCCGGCACCTGAGCTGATCTGTGTTTATTATGGAAAAATATTCAATTTACATAACACTCCGCGGATGCAGCCGTTTTCGGCTTCATCACCGTTATACCGCAGGTTTTATGAATTCCAAAGGTTGGTTATATAATCCGCGCTTGCGCGAAGGAGTTCGGCGCTGCCCGCGACTTCAAGGGTTGAGTATTTGATTTCTTTTCTGTCTTTCAGGACATCGATCACGCCCTTGATATCGATGCATCCGGTTCCGACCTCGATGGTGGAAAATCCGCAGCCGAAGCGTTTGCCGCGTTCCGGTATCCATTCTTCTCCGAGATCTTTCCAGTGGATGTGATAAATTTTATCCTTGTATCTCTTTGCGAGTTCAACGGGATCGCTGCCGCCTAACCAGCTGTTGCCCGTATCCAGGTTAACTCCGAGAGATTCAATATTGCCGAGGGCGTCCATAACGTCACCGATGCCGTTTATGGAATCCGTAAGAGGACCGTGCGGCTCAAGGCAAAGCTTTATGCCGTAATCGCGGGCCATCTTGCAGGGCTCATACAATTTTTCTGCTGTAATGAAAACGGTCTGATCATAGGTAAGGCTTTTCGCCCATTCGCTCTTTGCAAAGGTTTCCGTTGTAATGACGTCCCGGATACCGATTGCTGCGGCAAATTTGATGGCCTTCATGACTTCCGCGGTTGCGAAATTAGCCGGGCTGGACGGCTCCAAAAGCGAGGCATGCGCACTTAAAGTCATAATGTTCATACCGTATTTTTCAAAAGTTCTCTTAATTTCAAAAGGATTATCATCAAGACTGACGGAAGCTGACAAGCCGGCAGAAGCAAACATTGAGCCGCTGGAATGCGTATCTGTTATGTCCGCATATTCAAAACCGTAATCATGAGCAATCTTAAGGTTATTTTCCAAACTGGTATAAGGTTCCAAAGCTAAAAAGACACCGACATTCATTCTGTTTTTCCTCCTCTGATGATGTTGATTTTGTGCTTTTATTATAACAAACGAATCCCTGAGCGGACACCCTTTTGTTCACTTTTTCGGTTTATCCTAACAGTCTCATATATCACATCCTGCGAATTTGATGTAAGATAGTTACACTGGTATGGAGGCTTTCTGTACTTCGAAACAGTTTGTGTTTTCATGGGATCGGAACGGATAAATATTTTCGTAATGTGTTCATAGATCCGGTTCGTATTGGACCGGAAAACATATGGATTTTGCGGCAGATAAGTGGGACAGGTAATTATTTTACGTACAGGCTGGTGAAAGCAGGTACTGTCTGAATAAAAGAGGAATGAATGTATGAAGCTGATTATGCTGGGAACCGGAAACGCAATGGTGACAAAGTGTTTCAATACCTGCTTTGTGATGGAAGATCATAACAGATATTTTCTCGTGGATACAGGCGGCGGAAACAGAATTCTGTCTGCATTAGAGGATGTAAATGTTCCCGTTGACGATATCCATGATATTTTTCTTACGCATGAACATGTTGATCATCTTCTCGGTATTATCTGGCTGATCCGTTATGCGGCATCAAAGATGAATAAGGGGAAATATAACGGGGACCTGAGAATCTATTGTCATCAGGATCTGGTCAATACCATTTTGACGATCTGCGGACTTACTCTGCAGAAGAAGATGACGAAGTTCTTTGGAAAGAGGATCTTTTTGATCGGCGTGGAAGACGGAGAAACCAGAGAGATCATTGGTCAGGAAGTGACCTTTTTCGACATCCACTCAACAAAGGCCAGGCAGTATGGTTTTGTCATGAAGGCAAAAGGCGGGCAGAAGATTGCATGTGCAGGCGACGAGCCATACAACGAGAGTGAGTATGCGTATGTGAAAAACAGTGACTGGCTTATGCATGAGGCCTTCTGTCTGGCGTCTGAGGCAGATCACTTTAAACCGTATGAAAAACATCACAGTACGGTAAAAGATGCCTGTGAACTGGCGGAAAAACTCAGGATACCGAATCTGATCCTGTATCACACGGAAGATACGCACATAAAGAACAGAAAAGAACTGTACATGGAGGAAGGAAGACGGTTTTATACAGGAAATCTGTTTGTGCCGGATGATCTGGAATCCATAGAGCTGGACTGACCGGAACTTGTAAAAATTCGGATATTCCGGTAAGTTTTATTCACGGACACCGGAATACACATGAATCGTTTCTTTAAAACAAACAGGAGATACTTATGCCGGGATATCTGATCAAAGACACTACAACGGAAGAAAGAAGAAAAATCGTGGAAGAAGCCCTTGGAAATATAGAGGCTTCCTGTGACGGCTGCATGCCGGGACTTGCCGAGATGTATGAGGCGTATATCAGAGGAGAAAAAGAGATCCGTGACATCAATATGGAATTTTCCGCCCGTTATGTAAAGGGGGATATGGAAAGAGAAGAAAGAGCAGGCTGCCTGTACAGAGGGTAAAACTGTGCTGCGGCGAATAGCAGCTTCACCTCTGCAAAAACCGTCACTGTGAAAGGAAACGCGACCGTACAGAAGAACATTACCAAATCGATCGTAAAAGGAAAGGCGTATTACGTCCGGATCCGTACCTATAAGACAGTTGGCGGAAAGAATTACTTCTCCGGATGGAGTAAAGCACTGAAACTGAAGATCAAAAAATAAATCACAGATCATACGCGCGGCCGGAAGGGTTCACCCCTCCGGCCGCTTATTTATTGTAATCGGAGAATCAACCCCTTATCAGGTCATTTAAGATCATTGGGGATGATGGCTCTGTGTATTTTTTTGAGAAAAGGATAGCAGTCGGCAGAGTCCTTTTCTGTATGAGTTAATCGATGATATCTTCTATGCCGCAGCCCAGGACGGAGGAAAGTGCTAAAACAGAATCCACGGCGGCTTTGCCCAGATCCTTGGATCCGATCTCATATTGCTGCAGGGTTCGGAGGTTTACACCGGATTTTTCGGCAAGCTCTTTCTGCGTATACCCAAGGAGTTTGCGCTGTCTTTGCAGTTTTGTAACCGATTGTTTCTTTTCCCGGATCGCTTCGGCTGCATCTACAAATCTATCTTCGGATGCTTCGTGGAGAGTCCCGTAGAGTTTATAGATTTCCTCAATAGAAATGATATCCAGAATATCTTTAAAGCTTCTACCGCTCTTCCACTGATAATAGGCCAGTATCCATCCGCACCAGTATTCCGGTGAATAGTCATACTCTGTCTGCTGTTCCGGGAAAGAAAACTGCAGACCGCTTTTTAAAATAATTTCCATGACAAGTTCTGTTCCGGACAGTCCTGCAACGATCTTTGGATTACCCTTCCGGAACTGTTCTGCATAGCCGCTTGCTACAAACAGCTCTGCAATTCTGCCAAGTGTAAGACCGCAGGCATTTACAGCATAGTCAAATGCTTCGCCCAGATTCCGCATGGCCAGATCAAGATATGACTCATCATATGTGCAGATCATCCTGATTCATTCCTTTCCTGATAATGTCTCGCATGAAGATGCCCTCCAGGTCCTCCCTGTCCGATTCCTTTTCGTAGGCCCGGCGGGCGTCTTCGTCTCTCGTCTTTCGTCTCGCATAATATACGGCGTTATCCGCAACCTCATAGTCAAGGAAGCGAAGCGCATCAAAGGCCTTCTGCGATTTCAGCACGACCTGCTCTCCAAGTTTGCCGAGCTGCATCGCCCGGCCAAGCTGCGCGAGCGAAATACCATTCTCCACAAATGCTCTCGCAAAAGAGAAATAGGAATC
>JABUSX010000197.1 GCA_021442545.1 Eubacterium sp.
ACCGAGCTGAAGGTTGCTGCCGATACCGCCATCAAAGTTCTGAACGGCGATGACTATGAAGAAGAAGTCGATGCAGGCACAGGCCTTGTTGACACCTCCAATGCAGCTGATTATGTAGATGACAATCTTGCATTCGCAGCTATGCAGTAAGGAGAAATCCCTATGATTCGACGTATTCGTCTTACAAAAGCAAACGATCTGAAGAAATTCATGGAAATGGCTACTATGTCGTCATACAGCATAGGTGTGCATACGGAAAAGAATCAGATCGCTGACGCAAAATCCGTTCTCGGCCTCATGGCTCTGGACTATGACAAACCGCTGATCGTCGTCACGGATGACGAAGACTTTCTGAAAAGATTAGACCCCTGGGCGGTTGACGACGAATAAGGATGAACCGAAGACCCCCGGGCTGTACTGCAGCTCCGGGGGTTTTTAGCAGAATGAACCATTGCCTGGCTTCCATGAAAGGTAATGAAAAAACGAATACCGGGAAGTCCGTTTTTCATAAAACAATTTTCATTTGCAGGCACTTCAGATAAAACCAGAATTTGAAACAATTTTCAACAGATAGATAATAATTTCAATTATTGACTGTAATAACTGTGAAAGGTGCTGAAAGTAGATAACAACAGCGTTCCTGCCTTGACATTCAGGGCAGTGCGGTGATAGTATTCATACATGAACAATTTTAAAAATGTAATTCACAAATGTTCCAAATGAGATAAACAACTTAGGATAAATTTAGGAGGAATCACATGAAAGCAATCGTAATGGAAAAGGTCAAAGATCTGAAGTATGTCGACGTGGATATGCCTACACCGAAAGATGATGAGGTTCTGATGCAAATTATGGCCGTTGGTGTCTGCGGTTCCGATATCCCGCGTCTCCTGGTTTACGGTTCACATGTGCTTCCGATCATCCCGGGCCATGAATTTGCCGGCAAGATCATCGAAGTAGGAAAAGACGTAGAAGGCTGGAAGCCCGGCGACAAGGCAAGCGCTGCTCCGCTTCTTCCCTGCAACGAATGTGAATGGTGCAAGCAGGGTATCTATTCCCTCTGCGAAGGCTATATGTACTATGGTTCCCGCAATGACGGCGCCTATGCACAGTATCTCTGCGTAAAGGCTGCAAACCTGCTGCGCATCGATGCCGATACACCCTATGACTGGGGCGCAACACTGGATCCGGCCGCAAATGCCATCCATGCTTTCCTTCGCGGAAACGGCACCGGCGATGACATCTGCTGTGTCTACGGTCTTGGCGCGATCGGTCTCTTTGCCATTCAGTATGCTAAGGTTCTCGGCTGCGAAAAGATCATCGCTGTCGACGTTAACGATGACAAGCTGGCAGTTGCCAAAGAGTGCGGCGCAACCTTCACCGTCAACTCTCTGAAAGAGGATCCGGTCAAGGCAATCTGGGATTACACAGAAGGCCGCGGCGCAACCTTTACCTGCGATATGTCCGGTTTCCCGAGCGCTCAGGAACAGGCCATCCTTTCCACCGGCAAGATGGGTCGTGTCGTCTTCCTCGGCATCTCCCACAAGGGTCTGGAACTCAGTGCAGAAGCCGTTGACAACATTGAAAGATATCAGCTTTCCATCAACGGCAGCTGGAACTCCTTCTCGAATCCGTTCCCGGGCTTCGAATGGACAGAGGCTGCAAGACTGATGAACGAAAAGAAATTCAATCCGGAGCTGCTGATCTCTCATAAGCTTCTCCTTGAAGAACTTCCGGAAGTGTTCAAAAAGATCGATGCCAGAGACAAGAGCTTTGTTTACAACAAGATCATGTTCTATCCGAACGGCAAAGAGGAAGTCAAGTAAGAAGTCCGACACAGAACAGATATCAGAAAAAAGAGGCAAAACATGCTGGAGAAGAAAGAAATAGAAAATCTTGTCCGGGCCCATCTGGCAGAATATCTGCGCGGAAACGGCAGCACCGTAACCGGTGGTGCCGTTTCAGGCACGTCTGCGGGAACCGGAAAACGGAACTATATCGTTGCGGCGAACTGGAAGATGAACATGAGCTGGAAGGAAACAAAGAATTTCCTGGAAGCCATGAAAAAGGTCACGCTGCCGGATCATCTCAAGGCTGTCATTTTTCCGCCTTATCCGTATCTGTCTCTTTTCCGCGACATGCTTCGCTATGACCGTTTCACCTACGGCGGTCAGGACGTGGCAAAGGAGGAAAAGGGTGCCTATACCGGCGAAGTCAGCGCTATGATGCTGGCCGATCTGGGATGCCGCTATTCGCTGACAGGCCATTCCGAGCGCCGCAGCTACTACGGAGATACGCCCGAGATCGTCGGCAAAAAGACGAAGGCGGCTCTTTCCTGGCAGCTCACCCCGATGGTCTGCATCGGCGAGACGCTGGATGAAAGAAAGAACGGGCTCTGGAAGGCCGTTCTGAAAACGCAGCTGGATGCCGTTTTTGCCGAAACCGGCGCGGACATCGCGAAATGCGTGATCGCCTACGAACCGGTCTGGGCGATCGGAACGGGCGTGATCCCGACATCGCAGGAGATCCTTGAGACCCATACCTATGTATACAATACACTGGCATCCTATCTGAAAGGAAACGGAGCCGTTCCGCCCATTCTTTACGGCGGAAGCGTGAACGAAAAGAACGTGCGCGAGATCGCGGCGATCGATCATGTCGGCGGCTTCCTGATCGGAGGCGCAAGCCTGAAGGCCGACACCTATGCGAAGATCATCAGCCTCGTAAGCTGAAAGCAGCTTAGCCCGGTTCCTGAAGAAACCCGGAAAACGGAGGATAAGAACCGTAGGCAGGCGGAGCTGACAATGACAGAGATTTCAGACAGGATCAGTTAAAGGACAACATGAAGAATCCACTGACAAGAGATGAAATAAAAACAATAATTTCCCGGGTGGTGCACTATTTCGTCCGGAAGAGAGAGCTGAAAGTCCGTGCCGGACGGGTGCTCTTTCTTGTACCCGAATATCCGATGGGATTAAAGCAGACGATCATGAGCTATGATCTCTACGGCGAACTCGACGGGATCGATTTTGTTCTTGCAAAACCGGACCCCGATGTAGCCGGGATCTGCCGCGGAAAGATCTATCTGAAGGACGATCCCGAGGATATGCGGTGCGTATTTACGCTGCTTCCGGAATATGAAGAGATCAACATCTACACGCCTTCCCTGGATTTTCTCCGCGCACTGCGTGAAGGCCGGGAAGAGGATCTGATGGTGCGTGCGGCACTGTTTTTCCTGATGAACGGAAAGGTCGTGATCGTGCGTCTTCCGTACAGGGCAGGATCCCTGAAAGACGGGCGTTTTGCGAAGCAGCTGCGCGACCTGATGGATGATCTCTGGGAAATGGGCGTATCCTTCTCGGAGATGGATCCGCACTTCGGCGACGGTACACCGGAGAAGGTCGTTCTGGCCGCCGGTCTTGTGACGGAAGACCTTGTCGAGGAATATTACAGACGGGGATTCAGCAAGATCCGTGTGGACGATCATACGATCGTGACGCCTCTTGCCGCCGACCGCGCAAGAGAGCACGGGATACAGATCTCGAGGTAAAACGAATTTCAGATTTCATGCAAAAACCGTACAACAGTGGGCGGAAAAGCAGGAAAACAGAAATCCGGAGATGTACCATACCGATACAGGTATTTTGAAGTAAATTGGAACATAACTGATAACAGCAGACAGGATACAGGAGGAAATGAAAAATGGGAATGTCACCTTCAGAGATATCGAAATTCATATCGGAAGTTGAGCAGAACCTGACAGAGCCGGAAGCGCTTTCCCGCTACGGCAACGGGCCTGTTGGCATGACGGATAAGGGTTCCGTGAAGCTTTCGACCTACGGAAATCCGAGCGTCGTTCTGCCGGGCGGCAACAGATTCGGCAACCCGACCGTTGAACTTCCGAAGGAAAAAGCTCCGGCCGATGACAGGTATTATGCCGGTCTGGACCTCGGAAAGAACGGAATCTTCCGTGATGCGGAAGACGCTGTTCAGGCGGCCGTCAGAGCTCAGAAAGAACTGATGACGCGTACGCTGGAAGAACGCGAGACCTACATTCAGGCTATGCGCCGTTCCTGCCTCGAGAATGCAGAACTGCTTTCCCGTATGGCCTGTGAAGAGACCGGTTACGGCCACGTTGAAGATAAGATCGCGAAGCATGTTCTCGTTGCCGAGAAGACACCGGGAACGGAAGATCTGAAGACGATCGCCAAGAGCGGCGACAAGGGTCTGATGCTGACAGAGATGGCTCCCTTCGGCGTCATCGGTGCGATCACACCTTCCACGAACCCGACGGCTACCGTAATCAACAATGCGATCGGCATGATTGCAGCCGGAAATGCCGTTGTCTACAATCCGCATCCCGCGGCAAAGAAATGCTCGCTGACAGCCGTGAAGCTGATGAACCAGGCGATCGTTTCCGCCGGCGGTCCGGACAACCTGCTCTGCGCTCCGGAGAATCCGACGATGCAGACCAGCAGCGTGATCATGAACCATCCGGTCATCCGTCTTCTTGTCGTGACGGGCGGCGAAGCCGTTGTCAGTGTTGCGATGAAGACCGGTAAGAAAGTTATTGCGGCCGGCCCCGGAAATCCCCCTGTTGTTGTTGATGCAACGGCCGATCTGGATAAGGCGGCCCGCGGCATCGTCGCAGGTGCATACTACGAGAACACGATTCTCTGTATCGCAGAGAAAGAGATCCTTGCGGAAGCTTCGATCGCTGACGAGCTGATCCGCGGTCTTGTCCGTGAAGGCGCCTACCTGGTCAACGAGCAGGAACTGAAGCAGGTCTGCGACCTCGTCCTGCTGAAGTCGCCGGAAGGCAAATATTCTCCGAACAGAAAATATGTCGGACACAATGCCTCCAAGATCCTTCGGGATGCAGGCATCATGTTCGAAGGCGAAGCGAAGATCGTCCTTGCAGACGTTCCGTTCGAACATCCGCTGGTCATGACCGAAATGCTGATGCCGGTCATTCCGATCACGCGCTGCAAAGATGTGGATGACTGTATCGAGAAGGCAGTTATTGCAGAAAACAACTGCCATCACACAGCCATGATGTATTCCGAGAGCGTTTCCAACCTGACAAAGATGGGACGCGCGATCGACACCACGATCTTCATCAAGAATGCACCGTCCTACGCCGGACTCGGCTACGAAGGAGAAGGCTATACGACTCTTTCGATCGCGACTCCGACCGGCGAAGGCCTGACATCGGCAAAGAACTTCACACGTTCACGCCGCTGCACACTTTATGATGCATTCCGGATCGTTTAAAGAAAGCGTGGATGACAGAACATCATGAATAAGATGATTTTAGACCAGATCAAAGAGGCAGGGATCGTCGGCGCAGGCGGCGCCGGATTCCCGACGCATGCCAAGCTCAACTGCGAGCCGGAATACATTCTTGCGAACTGCGCCGAGTGCGAGCCGCTGATCAAGTCCGACAAGCATCTGATGGAGCGTCATGCGGCGGAGATCGTCGCCGGCATGGAAACGGTGGTCTCCTGCACGGGAGCGGCACATGGTGTGATTGCTCTCAAGAGTAAAAATACGGAAGCTGTCCGCGCACTGGAAGCTGCTGCAGCAGGAACGAGAGTTCAGATCCATCAGCTGGAAAACTACTATCCGGCCGGTGACGAGCAGCAGATCATCTACGAAGTGACAGGACGCAGGGTTCCTGTAGGGGACATTCCGATCAAGGCGGGCTGCGTGGTCATGAACGGACAGACGCTCTTCCAGGTGGCACAGGCCGTCAAAGGCATCCCGGTCACATCCCGTATGGTGACGGTGACGGGTGCCGTTGCAGAACCGTTTACGACAGAAGTTCCGATCGGAACGGCAGTATCCTATCTGCTTGACCTCGCCGGAGGCCCCACGATTGATGATTATGTGATCGTGCTCGGCGGTCCGCTGATGGGACGTGTTGTACAGTCTGCAGACGGTGAATTTGTAACAAAAACAACGAACGGCGTGATCGTTCTTCCGAAGGACAACGTTCTGATCAAGCTTAAGACCGATGATCTCGAGCATCAGCTCAAGATCGCACGCTCGGCCTGCTGCCAGTGCAATTACTGCACGATGATCTGCCCCAGAAACGCACTCGGGCTTCACGTGCAGCCGCATAAGATCATGCAGGCACTGACGATCGGAAACGGCGAACTTCTCGGCGACGGCAGCATCGCGCTTGGGTGCTGCAACTGCGGACTCTGCACCTACGTAGGCTGCAACATGGGTCTGACCCCGAGCCGCTTCATCTCCGAAGTGCGTGCGAAGCTGCTTGCACAGAAGGTGAAGAACCGTCTTGAGATGGGCAAGGTCGATCTCTTCCGCGATGAGATCAAAGTCGATTCTCATCGTGTGATCGGCAGAATGAATCTGACGGCCTACGATGTGGAAGTACCTTTCGTGGAAAATATCTGCAGACCTCGTGCCGTACGGATCCTGCTGAAACAGCATATCGGCGCTCCCTGCGAGCCGGCCGTAAGCGAAGGCAGCTTCGTCACGAAGGGACAGGTCGTCGGACAGGTTCCGGAAAAAGCACTTGGTGCGCCGGTTCATGCCTCGATCAGCGGCAGAGTCGTATCGGCAACAAAGGACCATATCGATATCCTTGAAGAACAGGAGGTGAGGTAAGATGGGAACAGCCATTGGTTCACTGGAACTGAACAGCATAGCAACAGGTGTGATCGCCGGTGATGCGATGCTGAAGGCAGCAGATGTCAGCCTGATCATGGCGCAGCCCACCTGCCCGGGGAAATTCATCATCCTGGTCGCAGGGGATACGGCAAGCGTGGAATCGTCGGTCAAGGCGGGCGCCGCAGAAGGCGGAGAACACGTTGTAGATTACACGATCATTCCGAGCATTGATCCGGAAGTCATTCCGGCAATTACGCGGAGCACCGCACCGGAGCAGAAGGAAGCGGTTGCCGTAGCCGAGACATTCTCTCTTACGGCGGCGATCCTCGCAGCGGATTACGCGGTCAAGAGCTCATTGATCGATCTCATCGAAGTCCGGCTCGGACGGGGTCTCGGAGGAAAATCCTTCGTGATCATGACCGGCGCCGTGGCCGATGTCCGCAGTGCAGCGGATTCGATCCGGAGTGAGCTGAAAAAGAGCGGCATGGTGCTTAATATCGTTATCGTTCCGCACCTGCATGAAGATATGTATCAGGCAATCCTGTAAAGCAAAAGGAGAACAAACGACATGATCAAAGAAGCACTGGGAATGGTTGAAACAAAGGGACTCGTCGGTTCTGTGGAAGCAGCCGATGCAATGGTCAAGGCAGCGAACGTCCGCCTGATCGGCAAGGAAGAGATCGGCTCCGGTCTTGTCACCGTTATGGTTCGCGGCGATGTCGGCGCAGTCAAGGCTTCCGTTGAAGCCGGCGGTGCAGCGGCAAAGCGCGTTGGTGAGCTGATTTCCGTACACGTGATCCCGCGTCCCCATGAAGATGTGGAACGCATTCTTCCGCAGGAACCCGCTTTTGTTGAAGAAGCCCCCGCAGAAGCTCCCGCAAAAGCTGCTCCGAAGGCAAGAGCGACAAAGAAGACGAAATAAATTCCGGGTCGGAAAGAAGCAGTTCTGAAAAGAATCCACGGGGCTGCAATCAGACAGCCCCAGGAAATATGAAACAGGAAACCATTATTTTTACAAAATAAGGAGATAAAAAACATGGAAAAAGAAGCTCTGGGAATGGTTGAGACAAAGGGTCTTGTCGGCGCGATCGAGGCAGCTGATGCTATGGTTAAGGCAGCTAATGTTCGCCTGATGGGCAAAGAAAAAGTCGGTGCAGGCCTTGTTACCGTTATGGTACGCGGCGATGTCGGTGCTGTTAAAGCTTCCGTCGAAGCAGGCGGCGCAGCAGCAAAGCGCGTTGGCGAACTGGTTTCCGTACATGTCATTCCGCGTCCTCATTCAGACGTTGAAGGCATTCTTCCGAAGGCAGAATAATTCTGAACAGAAAGAATCCCGTTAAGGAGGATGAATACAAATGATTGTTGAAGCATTGGGAATGATTGAAACAAAGGGACTCGTCGGTGCAATCGAAGCTTCGGATGCAGCCGTTAAGGCAGCGGATGTCCGTCTGATCGGCAAGGAAAAAGTCGGCGCCGGACTGGTCACGATCATGGTTCGCGGTGAAGTTGCAGCCGTTAAATCTGCTGTCGAAGCAGGCGGCGCAGCAGCAAAACGCGTCGGCGAACTGGTTTCCGTGCATGTTATTCCGCGTCCCCATTCAGACGTTGAAGGCATTCTGCCGAACGTGGAGGCATAACTTACGAGTACATTGTTTGATAGGAGATAACTATGGATATTGAAAAGCTTATTGCTGAGATCACAGACGAAATATACAACAAGGTTTCTTCCGATACGAGCTTCCTGAGCGCAGGAAAGACCGGCGGAAAGAGCCTTGCAAAATACATCGACCACACTCTTCTGAAGGCCAATGCAACAGAAGCACAGGTCATCAAACTCTGCCAGGAAGCACGCGACAACCAGTTCATGTCTGTCTGCGTCAACACCTGCTACGTTCCGCTCTGCGCAAAGATGCTGGCCAACTCCGGCGTCAAGGTCTGCTGTGTTGTCGGTTTCCCGCTGGGAGCCATGAGCACGGCCGGCAAGGTTGCCGAAGCTGTTGATGCGATCAAGAACGGCGCAACAGAAGTAGATATGGTCATCAATGTCGGCGCTATCAAGAGCGGCAACTGGCACTTTGTAAAAGACGATATCGAAGCTCTCGCAATGGCCTGCCGCGGCAAAGCTCTGCTGAAGGTCATCATTGAGACCTGTCTGCTGACAGACGAAGAAAAAGTCAAAGCCTGCACAGTCTCCAAACTGGCCGGCGCTGATTTCGTCAAGACATCTACCGGATTCTCCACCGGCGGCGCAACCGTCGAAGATATCCGCCTGATGCGTCAGACCGTAGGCCCGGATATGGGTGTTAAGGCTTCCGGCGGCGTCCGCACATACGAAGATGCGATCGCCATGATCGAAGCCGGTGCAAGCCGCATCGGTACCAGCAACGGTATCTCCATCGTTGCCGGCCAGAAGAATTCCGCGGATACAGCCGGCCATGTCTGCATCGGCTGCGGAAACTGCGGCAAGGCTATGTCCTGCCCGTCCGGCAAGGTCGACATCGTTGTTGCCAACAATTATTAAGAGAGGTATCAGATTTTGTACGCGGCAAAAATTATCGGTACGGCTGTCTGTACCTGTAAAGACAGGAAACTGACCGGATTCAAACTTCTTGTCGTGCAGCCGATCAGTCTGCTGACCCTTGAAAACGAGGGAAAGCCGGTGGTTGCCGTCGATTCCGTGGACGCGGGTGAGAACGAGATCGTTCTGGTCGTCGGGGGAAGCTCGGCGCGCCAGACGGATCTCACGACGAACACGCCCGTGGATGCCACGATCATGGCCGTTATCGATTATATCGATATCAACCACAAGAAGGTGTTTGAAAAATATCCGGGAGCAGGAGGGAATGCCTGATGAAAATAGCAATCGGCGCCGATCACGGCGGCTATGAAATGAAAGAAAGAATGAAGGAGTATATCACCAAGGAGCTCGGTCATGAATGTGTCGACTTCGGAACCTGCAGCACAGAGCGCTGTGACTATCCGGATTATGCATTCATGGTAGCTTCTGCGGTATCCTCCCACAAATGCGACTGCGGCATCATGATCGATGCTGTCGGAATCGGCTCATCCGTAATGGCCAACAAGGTTCCGGGCGTACGCGCCGCCGTTGCAAACGAGATCTATTCCGCCCGCAACAGCAAACTCCACAACGGCTGCAACATGCTCTGCATGGGAAGCCTGATCATCGGAGACGGCGTGGCGAAGGAAGTCATCAAGATCTGGCTGGAGACCGAGCTTTCCGGCGACAGAAACATCCAGCGCGTGAAACAGATCTGTGATATTGAAGCCAGAATTCTTGGCTGCAACCGCTGAGCGGAAGGGTAGATTATGCAGACTGCAAAAGTCATAGGGACTGTGGTAGCAACAAAAAAAGACAAGCGGCTGGAAGGCATCCGTCTGATGGTGATCCAGCCGCAGAATGCGGCAGGAAAAGATGAAGGAACGCCGATCGTGGCCTGCGACGTCGTCGGAAGCGGGATCGGCGAGACCGTCATCTATGCCAAGAGCAAGGAGGGCGCCTTCGCCCTTCCGGACAAGAATGCCTGCTGCGATGCGGCTATTACGGCAATCATTGACAGTTTCTATACACTGGAAGGCGGAAACAGAAGGGTGGAAGGATGCTGATCGCAAAAATCACCGGAAATATCGTTTCTACTGTGAAACATCCGGATTATCAGAACCACAAGCTGTTTATCGTCAGGGCCGTTGATCTCGAAGGGAAAGAATACGGTCCGGAGGTAGTCTGTGTGGACGGCTGTGAAACACCGGCAGGTGTCGGTGATTATGTCCTCGTGGATGAAGAGGGCGGCGGTGCCCGGGATCTGGCCTGTATCGACCATACAGGACCCGTGGAACACACCGTGGCAGCCGTGATCGACTACATCAACACAAACCAGGGCGGCTTCAGTCAGTTCGCCCGGGAGGAATGACATGAGCATCATGGCAAAAGTAATGGAGCGCGCAGCCGGAAAAGGCTGCTCGATCCTGCTTCCTGAAAGCTATGACCCGCGCGTCGTAGAAGCGGCGGAAAAGATCCATAAGCAGAATCTGGCGAAGATCATTCTTCTGTCGGACGGGGAAAATCCGATCCCGAACGAAAAGGCACTGCTGGATGCCGGCGTTGTGATCCTGGATTACAAACACACGCCGTCATTCGAAGAGATGGCGCAGGGCTTTTACGAACTGCGGAAGGCGAAAGGTGTAACGCCGGAAAAAGCCAGAGAAGCCATGAAGGATCCGATGGCTTACGCGTGCATGATGGTGCGCACGGGTCTTGCGGACGGACTGGTTTCCGGAGCGGCACATTCCACAGGTGATACGCTTCGTCCGGCTTTGCAGATCGTGAAGACCGGAGACGGGATCAAAACCGTTTCGGCCTACTTCCTGATCGATGTTCCGGACTGCGAATACGGAAACAACGGCGTCTTCCTTTTTGCGGACAGCGGACTCGTAGAGTTCCCGACGCCGGAACAGCTTGCGGACATCGCAGTAGCTTCCGCACGCAGCTTTGAGCAGATCACGCAGGAAGAGCCGATCGTGGCTCTGCTGACCTACTCGACAAAGGGAAGCGCGAAGAACGAACGTCTGAAGCCGGTTTTAAAGGCACTTGAGATCATCCGGGAAAAATATCCGAACCTGAAGGTGGACGGAGAACTCCAGCTCGATGCGGCTATAGACAGAAAAGTCGCAGACATGAAGGCAAAAGGCAGCATCGTAGCCGGCAATGCCAATGTTCTCGTCTTCCCGGATCTGAACGCCGGAAATATCGGCTACAAGCTCGCACAGCGGCTCGGAAAAGCGGAAGCCTACGGACCCATGACACAGGGGCTGCGGCGTCCTGTCAACGATCTTTCCAGAGGCTGCTCCGCAGACGACATTGTCGGTGTTGTGGCACTGACCTGTCTGCAGTCGGACAAGGAGCCTGACGGTAACAAAACAAAATAACGACGTGTCTGAAAACAGAACATGAACGAATCGCGGGAGCCTGCCGACGGCATGGATCCCGCGGAGCGTCTATAAGGGAATCGCATACGGAAAAGTACGAAATCGCATACGGAAAAGTACGAAATCGCATGCGGAAAAGTACGAAATCGCATACGGAAAATCAGGATAAAAACATGCGGAAATAAACAGGAACCGCATATGAAAAACAATAAAGAAAGCTGCAGGAGAATATAAGTATCATGGCCAGAGAAATGGGAAAACAGGAGCTGCTGGTGCAGGTTGCCCGCCTTTATTATGAATATGATCTGAATCAGAATGATATTTCAAAAAAGGTTAACCTGTCGAGGTCATACGTATCCAAACTTCTGACGGAAGCCAGAGAAAGCGGCATCGTCAAGATCAAGATCATTGATCCGATTCAGGAAGAGACGGCTCTGGAGCGCAGTGTCCGGGAACATTTTCATCTGCAGAAGGCGATCATCGTGCCGGATGGTCAGAAAATGGAACAGCGGTATAAAGTTTTCTCGGCAGCGGCGGATTATCTGGAATCGATCATTGACGACGAAGATATCCTCGGTTATGTCTGGGGTGAAACAATTTACGAATGTGCCAGCATTATGCGCCAGATGGACGGACTCGGAGGCGTGACTACCGTACAGATGTGCGGAGGAGTCACCAATACCAGCCAGAGGGTCTTTGTTTCAGAGATATCGCAGCTATTTTCCCGTAAGCTGAACAGCTTTGGCTATGAACTGCCCTTCCCGGCCGTAACGTCCATGAAAAGCGTCAAGAACAGCATCGAGAACGAGCCCTCTCTGCGAAAGATCTATGAACTGGCGGAAAAGGCAAATATCATGCTGATGACAACGGGCGGCTGGCATGACCGTACGACATTGATCCGTTCCGGTTACCTCACGGACGATGAGATCCGGCATCTGAACGAAAAAGGAGCCGTCGGAGATATTGCCGCTCATTTCATCGATGCAAAAGGCAATGTCTGCGATCCGGATCTGGATGAACGTACCGTATCCGTTCCTCTGGATACAATCAAAAACTGCCCGATCCGCATCGGCGTTGTGGCCGGCACCGATAAGGCAAAGAGTACACTCGGTGCACTGCGGGGCGGAATCTTCAGCGTTCTTATTACCCACGAATCTATGATCGAGGAGATCCAGAAACTGGATCCTTCCGTTCGTTCCGCCCGGAATAAAGACAAATACAGCGGGAAAGATTCCTGAATAAACGTGGCAGAAATCGAATTACAGATCTGAAAAGAACAGAAAGCAGGGAGCGTACCGGAAAACCGGAG
>JABUSX010000446.1 GCA_021442545.1 Eubacterium sp.
GCGGCACGGATCGCGATCTCGGTTTTCCCGTAGCCCACGTCACCGCAGATCAGACGGTCCATGATCTTCGTGCTCTCCATATCCTTCTTCGTTTCTTCGATCGCCGTCAGCTGGTCTTCTGTCTCTTCATATGGGAAGAGTTCTTCAAACTCCCGCTGCCAGACCGTGTCCGGACCATAGGCATATCCGGGCCGGTCCTGCCGCGCCGCATACAGCTTTACGAGATCCTCTGCGATCCCCTGCACCGCACTTTTTACGCGGGCCCGCGTGCGGTTCCATTCATTCCCGCCCAGCTTATTGATCTTCGGATGCTTTCCGTCGGCACCCGAATATTTCTGCAGAACATCCAGAGACGTGGCCAGCACATAGAGATTGCTGCCGCCCGCATATTCGATCTTAATGAAATCCTTTACGACATGGTCGATCTCCACCTTTTCCATGCCGCGGTAGATCCCCAGCCCGTGCGTCTCGTGCACAACGGCATCACCGGGAGAAAGCTCCCGGAAACTGCGGATCGCATTTTCTCCGGATGCTTTTTTCCGGGTTTTCTTTTTCCGTACCGCTCCGAAGATATCCGTTTCCGTGATCAGCACGAATTTCTGCATCGGATATTCGAAGCCGTGGCCGGCAAAGCCCCTCGTAAGAAGAATCTCTCCCGGCGAAAGCAGACGCTCCGGATCCTCGCTGTAAAAGGCGTTCAGTTCTTCCTGCTGCAGTTCACCGGCAAGCCGCTGCGCCCGCGTTCGGGATGCGGAAAGCAGAATGACGCGGAAACCGTCTTTTTTCCATCGTTTCAGATCCTTGATCAGAAGAGGGATCCGGTTGTTGTAGGTCGCAACGGAACGCGCTCCGACCGTGAATTTCGCCGCGGGCTTCCACTCCGTCTGGCGGTGATCCAGCATGGACAGAGCCGCACAGTGACAGCGTTCGAAGGCCGCCAGAAGCATCTCCGGCGTGATCATCCGAGAAGCTTCTTCCTTCGTGATCTGCTTTTCCTCAAGCCGGTGCTTCATCGCTTCCGAATATTCCAGAAACAATGCACGGGCATCCTCCAGGATCCGGGAGGGTTCATCCAGGACGACCAGGCTGCCTTCCGGAAGATAATCCGTCAGAACATCCGTCAGCCGGCGGTAATATGCACGATCGTCTTCCTTCCCCGGCTCCTCCGTCGCCGGAAAGATACAGATGCTTTCCAGATTTTCGGAAGAGCGCTGCGTTTCCGGATCAAAACTGCGGATCGAATCGATCTCGTCATCCCAGAATTCCACCCGCCAGGGCATTTCCTCGGTCAGACAGTAAATATCCAGGATGTCTCCTCTTACCGCGAACTGGCCGGAGGCCTCCACGGCTCCCATCCGCTCGTAGCCCATTCCGGCAAGCTTTCTGCACAGCGCGGTCAGATCCTGCCTGTCCCCCGCAGAGATCCGGACCACCTGTTCCGCGAGCACGCGAAAAGGCAGGAGAAGATCCATGCACCCCCCTGTCGAGGTGACAACGGTCGTCTTCTTCTGCTCGTAAACAGCTTTGATGACCTGCATGCGCTGACGGGTCAGAAGGTTGCCGGTGATATCGGCCTGATAGAAGATCAGGTCACGCCGCGGATAGTACAGAACATCCGGATCATAAAGCCGGATGTCTTCACAGAGGGCTCTGGCCTTGAGTTCGTTTTCCGCAACAAGCAGCGTAAACGGTGCCTCTTCGGAAAGGCCTGCGGCCAGATTTGCCTTCTGGGAATCCACGCAGCCGGAAACTTCCGTGATCCCGCGCACCCTGCGGACCTGACGGCACAGATCCTCATACCCGGCCAGATCGGCGAGCGGCTGAATGAAAGCTTTCATAGTTCTGATTCTTCTATCCCGAACTTACGTATCGAAAGCTCCCGCACAGGCAGCCTGCGTGCCGTGACCCTGCGTACTCCGAGCCTGCGTACGATCAATTCGCAGATTTTCAGTTTTCGTATTTTTATCCTGCCCATTATCTGTCCGCTGTTCTTAACAAAAAGCCGCCTTCCTCATGACAGACGTCACGGGAACACGGCGGCCTGTCACTCGGCATCTGCCTGTTTCGGAGCGTTTTTTCGGTTGAATTTTCCCATAGCGGCTTCCGTATTCCCGCCGATGATCATGCTGACGGCTTCTGCCGCATCGGCAATTGCGGAATCAATGGCTTCGCGCTCCGGTCCGGACGGTCTTGAAAGGACATAATCCGCAAGATCCCAGCCCGCCGGTTTTGCGCCGATCCCGACACGCACACGTGTAAACGTATTTGTGCCAAGGCAGGAAAGAATGCTCTTCATCCCGTTATGGCTGCCGGCGCTTCCCTTCTGCCGGATCCGGATCTGTCCCGGCTCAAGATCGATGTCGTCGTAGATCACGATCAGTTCGCTTTCCGGATCGATCTTATAATAGTGAACGAACTGCTGAATCGCTTCGCCGCTCAGGTTCATATACGTCAGCGGCTTGATCAGGATCACCGGTTCTCCCTCGATGCGGCCCTTTCCGTAAAGAGCCTTCATGGCCGTTCCGGAAAGAGGCACATGATACCGATCGATCAGCTGTGTGACCGTATCAAAACCCATATTATGACGCGTGCCGTCATATCTCATGCCCGGATTCCCGAGCCCCGCAACCAGATACATCTTCCTGTTCTTCCGTTTCTGAAATAAATTCACGGCCTTTTCCGAACCCGGATCTCCAATCAGGTAAAATACACGAGTTCCGTATCCGGCGCACCCGCAGGCTCGATGGAAACCGCTGTCAGAACCGATTCTTCTCCCCCGGCCATCGGAAGAAACTCCCTGTGGACCTCCGCCGTCACGGTAACCCAGCTTCCTTCCTCCAGCTTCGGCGCCTCGGCACTCCGGCAGAAATATCCGATATACTGGATATCATCCGCGCAGCAGGTCATCGCCGAACGGGCCGGCACAAAGAATTCCGCACCCATCTGACGGCTTTTAATGACCTGTCCCTTGAATTTCACCTTCCTGCCTTCGTATTTTTCCGGGTCATCCTGCATGTCGACGAAGAAGATGCCGTAATCCATATCTTCGATCTCGATCGGATCCTTTTCCATATCATAGGGCAGCATATCCCGGAAAATATCGATCGGTCTTCCGTCGAGTCCCATAAACTGTACATCACATCCCGGATTCACGACCTTGATGCTGCGGCGGAAGCTGGCCAGCGGCAGCTCCTCCGTACAGCGGTTGAACAGGATCATTTCCGCATTGCGCGACATCTCCACAAACAGGGACTTCATGTTGTTCATGTAGACCGAAAAAGTGGACGCATCGGCAATGACGATCTCCTGTACGATCCCCCATCCGCGCGGAAGACTCATCTGTTCCAGTTTTCCGACGCCCCAGAGCGGATTGTATTCGATGATCACGCGGCCGGGATTATGTTTTTTCTGAAGAGCACGAAGCGTGTGGATATTGAAATCCTCTTCGTTTTCAATACTCTCCACGACCGTATGATAGCGGGTCTCCAGTTTCTTTTTATCATACTCTTCTTCACCCTCTTCACAGGCGATCAGAAGCGTGGTCTCATCGATGCGGAAATAATCCTGCTCTGTCGTAAATTTCAGAAAAGAGGTCTTTCCGCTGTCCAGAAAACCCGTGATCACATAGACCGGTGTTGTAATATCGTTACCACTCATAATATGCCTCCGGATCTCACATACTGATGATTAAAGGTGGAATAATTCGGCAAGTTTGTCTTCTTTCAGACCTGCACCTATGACGCACAGCCTTCCGGTATATTCCGGTGAACCGGTACGCACTTCGTATTCGCCCGGAACCATGTCGAAATAGATCCACTTGCCGTCCTCTGCCTCGACCATGCCCTTCGCACGCAGGACACTGCCATACGTTTCTTCTTCCGAAAGAGCCTCCAGAATCTCCAGGATCTCTTTTTTCGTATACTTCCGGATCGTTTCCTTTCCCCAGCTGTCGAAGACCTCATCGGCATGGTGATGGTGGTGGTGATGATGGCAGCACTTTCCGTGTTCATGGTCGTGATGATGGTGTTCATGCTCTTCGTCGTCATGGTGATGGCAGCATTCCTCGTGATCGTGATGATGCTCATGGTCGTGATGATGATGCTCATGATCTTCGTCATCATGGTGGTGGCAGCATTCTTCATGGTCGTGATGATGGTGCTCATGTTCTTCGTCATCATGGTGATGGCAGCATTCTTCATGATCGTGATAATGATGCTCATGATCTTCGTCATCATGGTGGTGGCAGCACTTCTCATGGTCATGCTCTTCGTCATCGTGGTGGCAGCACTTCTCATGGTCATGATCGTGATGGTGCTCATGATCTTCGTCGTCATGGTGATGGCAGCATTCCTCGTGATCGTGATGATGATGTCCGTGTTCTTCCTCATCGGGATCATAATCATCATCGTCCACGAGAGAAAGATCGATCTTCATGCCCTGCATCGTTTCCAGAACTTTTTTTCCTCCGAGCACGGCAACAGGCGTTGTAATGATCGTCGCATTCGGATTCAGTTCACGCAGCATAGCCAGCGCTTCTTCCACCTTTTCCGGTGTGGCTTTGGGCGTATCCGTGCGGCTGAGGATGATCGTCCCGGCAGCCTGCACCTGGTTCCGGAAAAATTCGCCGAAATTCTTCAGGTAGATCCTGCACTTGGTAACATCCACGACCGTTGCCGCCGAATCCAGCTCCAGTCCCGCCTCTTCCGCATTCTCTTCGATCGCATGGATCACGTCCGAAAGTTTGCCGACCCCGGAGGGCTCGATGATCACACGGTCCGGATGGTACGTCTCGACTACTTCTTTTAATGCGGTTCCGAAATCACCGACCAGGGAACAGCAGATACATCCTGAATTCATCTCCCTGATCTCGATGCCGGCATCTTTCAGAAAACCGCCGTCGATTCCGATCTCCCCGAATTCATTTTCGATCAGCACGACCTGCTGACCCGCCAGTGCATCTTCCAGCAGATGCCGGATCAAAGTCGTTTTTCCTGCTCCGAGAAAGCCGGATATCACATCTATTTTTGCCATACTCTTCCTCCATGTTTTTCCTGTACATACAAAACAAGCGAAAGCCTGACGCTTTCGCTTTTGATCAAATCTTTCTTTCGGGCCTGATCAGCCGTTGATCATGAAATCAACCAGTTTGTTCAGGTCTTCCTGCTCGGACACAACCAGTTCCATCTCGGGAATGTCTGCTTCTGCAGAAAAGATGTTGGCAAGGGACACATACTGACTCAGTTTGGATTTCAGATTCAGTCTGTCGCCTTCTGCCGTAACCAGCTCAACGCGGCCCTTGCAGCTGTCGATCAATTTGAAAAATTTGTCAACGTCTTTAATATTCTCAAGCTTCATGTGTTCCTCCTTCTGCTGCACGTTCATCTCTGCAGCAACTTTTTAAAATTTTCTCTTTCCAGTGAACACAATAGCATGATTTCTATCTCATGTAAAGCCTTTTTTTGACCATTTTATACGAAAATAATTATAAATTTTTGTACACTCTTTACAAAGGTTTATTCCTTCATCAGATTCCGTACACCGTCACTTCATTGATGCAGGTATCGTCATAAAGTGATCCGGCATACACGCTGTCGATCGTGAAGGAAACCTGAGAAGCCGTTACATCCTTTGAAAGCTCCATGCAGAACTCACGCTGCTCATCCGGGAAGGTTACAGAGAATGTTTCCCCGCCGATCTCAAAAGTCAGCTTCTTCGGGCGGTTATTCGAAAGATATTCTTCCGGAGATGCCCAGTTTCCGAGGCGGAGCATCAGATAACGAACGCTGTATTCCCCGTCAAGATAGATCGTCACCCTTTCGCCGAGTCCGGGGCCGTCCACTCCCTCCTGCCAGCTGGTCCAGTCCCCTCCGTCCGACAGAACCTGCGGTCCGTTGTCAATCGTATCCTGATAGATCGTCGATGTTGCCTCCGCGGCAGCGACCGGTATCGCAATATAATTTTCTTTGGAAAGCGATGCGACACGCGCATCTTCCACCAGTTTGGCCGACAGAGGCGCTTCCGTGGGAACAGCTGTCGGCAGAGGCTCGCTTTTTGCCTCCACGACCGGTTCGGGAGTCGTCGTCGGAACCGGAGTCGCCGTTGCCTGCGCGATCAGCACATTGCTCGTCTGCTTTTCTGAAGACGAAGAACCTGTTCTGAATACCCGGGAGACAACAAACAAAGCACCAACCCCCACAACAAGGATCAGCACGATAAGGACGATCCCGAATATACGGATCTTCCTTTCTCTCTTTTCTTCCCTGACAAAATCAAGCCTTCGTTCACAGCGCGAACAGAACCGCGCATTGCTGGCATTCGTTTGTCCGCAATACGGACATTTCATCGGCGTCTCTCCTCCTGTCTGCAGCCGGATGTTTCTCTCTGTGCAGAACCTGTTCTTTTATATGGTCTGTAAAAAACATAAAAGCATTTCAATCTCTGTCATGATACCACGGAAACTACATGACTTCAATCCGCTTTCCGGATCAGATTTCAGATATGCGTAAAAACGGGGGCAGATTCATCCGCCCCCGATCGGTTCACTTTTGCTGTTCGATCCTGCCTGTTCAGGCCCGGTCTTTATCAACGCCCGGAAAATCTGTCCTTCACTTCCTGATCCAGATTCTTGATCTGGCTTCCCATCTTTTTCGACTGACTCAGGTACACACCGAGAACAGCTGCCGCCGCCAGAAGGAAAACAACCCCGAGGACATTCTTCTTTTCCATTTCTCCTCCGAGATTGAAGCCCGCCAGAGGAGCTTTAACGTCATCCACAGGCACGAAGAACACTTCCGCCGGTGCGGATACCTGATTCTCTGCAGGTGCTGACAAAACTTTTTCTGCCTTCTGTGAAGCTTTCTGTGATGCTTTCTTTGAAGGTGCACTGTTTTTTTCAACATTGCCGGCCTTTTCTGCTTTCACAGGAAGAGACGTCAGCATACTGCCGCCATGGTTAACGGCCGGGCCCGAAATAAGTCCGCCGCTGCTCACATCCGGCCGGACATCTTCGCCCGTTTCTGCCGGAATCTGTTCTTCTGCTCCGTCTGACTTCGGAATCTCTTCTTCGTCTTCATCCACACCGAGGACGTTTCCGTAACGATTCCGGAATATGACGGAACCGGGATCGGCAATGGCACTGACCGTGCCGTCGGCATTCCGGACAAGTCTGATGCGCACACGGAAGACCTGTGTATCCGGAGAAAGCCATCCTTCGAAGTCAGGATCCGCTGCCTGATAGAGTGTATACCAGTAATAAACCTCGTCGTTATCTCCGAACACCGCCTGAAGATCAAGTCCGTTAAACTGCACGTATCCGTCTTCGTCGTTGAAGAACTCGCCCAGAATATTTCCCTCTTCGTCCTGAACGACGATAGAGAACATACCGTCTATGCTCTGATTCCAGTCTTCGTCGCCGCGGAGAACTACCTTCGCCGTCAGCGGGAACTGAACGGAATAAAAATGCTCGATGATCTCTTCAATGTCTTCGATCTGCTGGCCGGGATCAACGTCGCCGCCCTCGCCGGGTTCGTTTCCTGTTCCGGGATCATCGCCCCCGCCTTCGCCGGGTTTATCTTTGTCCTTATCACAGCCTTTATGCCAGCAGTCCCACCAGTTTCCACACCAGCAGTGATCGTGGTTCCAGCCTTGATTCCAGCCCGGATTCCAGCCCGGATTCCAACCCTGGTTCCAGCCCCAGTTCCAATTCTGATTCCAGCCGGTATTCCATCCCCAGTTCTGATTCCAGACCCAGTTCCAGCTGCCGCACGGATAATAATAACCGTAATTAAAGGAACCCTGCAGGACTCCCGGTATCAATATGTTATTCTCTGAAATGGGATCTGAAGAATCGTTCTCCGGCACTGTTCCGGAAGACTTGTTCAAAGAGATCTCTCCGGAAGGATCCGTTGAGACTGTTGTATCGGAAAGATCATTCTCAGAAACGGCAGCAGCGTCTGTATCCGTTTCCGAATCGGAAAGGCTGCTCTCAGGCAATGCTGCGGAAGCATCCGCTGTCAAATCAAACTCATCACTTTCAGGAGCCGGATCCGAAGAATCATTTTCGGAAACCGGATCGGAAATCTCTGTATCTGCTGCAAAACCGGGCATTTCTGTTTCTGCCGTTAAATCGGAATCTGCTGTTTCCGGAACCGGATCAGAAACTTCCGTATCTCCTGCGGCATCGGAAAGGTCTGTTTCCGTCAGCACATCCGGAGAATCTGTTTCCGTTCCTGCCTCAAACATTTCTGTCTCTCCGGGAGCAGACGCCGTAAAGACGTTTTCGCCTGCTGCGTCCCCTGCGTATTCCGTTTCGGCAGAACCCGCTTCAGCCGCAGCCGTTTCCGTCCCGGCCGAGCCGGCGAACTCACCGGCAAAGGCAATCCCGGCTGTTGACATCACAAGAATGCATGACAAAAGCAGGCTCAGGAAAACCGCCCGCCTTCTTCGCATGTTCTTTCTTTCATGTATTCTCTGGTTTTTCATTTTTCAATCTCTTTCGCAAACCCTGTCTTCCGAACTTTTTCCGCGGCTCCCCTTGCCCTTAACATCGTCTGAACGCTTCGGAAACTTCTCAGGTCTCGCTCGAAAACCCCCCTGTTTTTCCGCCACCGCAAAGATGATACACCTATTGTGGTTATCTGCATCATAACAAACCTGTTATGGTAAACACAAGCAAAAGGCAAAAACGCGCTTTTTCTGGCACATTTTCTCATCTGAAAGAAATTTTGTTATCGATCTGTGCGTACTGATTTTTTCCATTATGACGCATCATATTCCTTTTGTGTTGTATTTTCCGTTAAGTTGTGTTTAACTGGTCTACACTGATTTTTTAACTTTTACAACCGCGTTTATCGTTTGTTCTTTCATTGAATTCTCTGCTTCAGCAATTGGCTTTATTGTTTGTTCCTTTATTAAAATTCTTTTGTTTGTCTTACCGCTTGCAAAATTGTATTTCCTGCTCTTATACTTTTATGGTTCTTATACATTAAAATGAACCTGATTCATTTTTATGCTTTTCAGAAATATTTACCGGGAGAAAACAGCATGTCACTTGAACGCGCAAAAGAATTTTTGGAAAAAGCCGGTTACGGCGACCGGATCATCATTCCGGAGCAGTCGAGCGAAACCGTACAGAAAGCCGCGGAAGCACTGGGTGTGGAACCGGGCATGATTGCCAAAACGATGTCTTTCCTGAACGGAGAAGAAGCCCTTCTGATCCTGACGGAGGGAACGGCACGTGTCGACAACAGAAAATTCAAGGATGCCTTCGGCATGAAGGCAAAGATGGTTCCGCCGGACCGGGTGGAAGACCTCGTCGGCCACGCTCCCGGCGGTGTCTGCCCCTTCGGAATCAACCCCGGCGTGCCCGTCTATCTGGACGAAAGCCTGAAACGCTATGAAACCGTATATCCGGCCGCCGGAAACGGGCAAAGCGCCGTGCGGCTCAGCCTTGCGGAACTGGAAGAATGTTCCGGAGCAGTCGGCTGGGTGGATGTATGCAAAGAACCTGCGGAGAACTGATCCCCGCAGGTTCTTTCAGGTTTTGACCCTCTTTACTCGCCGTGTTCGAGCCGTTTGTTCCGGATGTTGTTCTGCACGCGTTTGTACAGTTCCTTGGCCGCATTGTAACCCATGTTTTTCTGGCGGTGGTTGATGGCCGCCGTTTCAACGATGATCGCAAGGTTTCTGCCGGGCCGGATCGGAATGGAATGGCTGACGATCTTATTGCCGAGATACTCGGTGTATTCTTCCTCAAGGCCGAGGCGGTCATAGAGCTTTTCTTTATTCCACTCCTCAAGTTTAATCACCAGATCGATCGTATGCGTCGCTTCCACGCTCGCCACACCGAAGATCGTCTTGACATCGATGATCCCGATGCCGCGGAGTTCGATGAAGTGCCGCGTAATATCCGGCGCCGTGCCGACAAGCGTGATGTCGCTGACCTTTTTGATCTGTACGACGTCGTCACTGATCAGACGGTGTCCTCTCTTGATCAGCTCAAGCGCAGCTTCGCTTTTTCCGATGCCGCTTTCACCCGTGATCATAACGCCTTCACCGTAAACGTCCACCAGCACGCCGTGAATCGAGATCGTCGGGGCAAGCTTGACGTTGATCCAGCGGATCAGCTCAGCCGAAAATTCGGATGTCGGTCTGTTTGTCGAGAAAGTCGGCACCTGGTATTTGCGGGCCAGTTCCAGAAGCTCCGGACCCGGTTTTACCCGCGTCGTAAAGATCACGCAGGGCACATCCTTGGAAATAAAGGCTTCGTACCTTTCCGTGCGTTCTTCCAGCGAAAGGCTTTCCAGATAACTGAATTCCACATAACCGATGATCTGCACGCGTTCATTTTCAAAATGCGCAAAATAACCGGTAAGCTGAAGAGCGGGACGGTTGATCTCGGGAATCGCGATACTGCGAAGACCCATATCAATGTCAGGCGTAAGATTCTTCAGATCCATTTCTCTTTCCAGGGTTTCCATCGAGATCTTTTCTTTTACCATGGAAGTATCCTCCTCATACGATCTTTTTCTTTTTGCAATTCAGCTGTCTGCACCACGATCCGTTTCCTGTTCCGCATCCGGATTCGTTTCCGGATGAAAAAACGCATACACACTCTTTGCCGCACGCACATCCATGGAAGGAAGTGCCGAAAGCTCTTCGACGCCGGCGGCCCGGATCGCATCGATATCCCGGAAATGCCGCATCAGCTCACGGCGCCGCACCGCTCCGATCTGCGGAATATCATCCAGAACAGACCTGACCTGCGCTTTGCCGCGGAGAAGCCGGTGATATTCGATCGCAAAACGATGCGTTTCATCCTGGATCCGCGTCACGAGACGGAAGCCTTCGCTGTCCCGTTCAACGGGGATCTCTTCATTCTGGAAGTACAGTCCCCGCGTAGAATGACGGTCATCCTTCACCATGCCGGCGACCGGGATCTCAAGCCCGAGTGCGCTGAGCACCTTTCTGCAGCTGTTGACCTGTCCCTTTCCGCCGTCCATCAGGATCAGATCCGGCAGGCGTTCGAAGCCCTTCTTTTCCTCAAGCCCGTGCCGGAACCGGCGCGTCAGCACCTCTTCCATACTGGCATAGTCGTTTGGTCCTTCCACCGACCTGATCCGGAATTTCCGATAATCCGCACGCCGCGGTTTTCCGTTTTCATAAACGACCATCGAGCCGACCGACTGAAAGCCGCTGGTGTTCGAGATGTCATACGACTCGATCCTCTCCGGCGGACGAATCGAAAGCCAGTTTCCGATCTCGCCGATGGCTCCGATCGTTTTGGCCGCATCTTTTTTGATGCGCTCCCTGTCCTGTGTCAGAATGATCTCCGCGTTCCGCTTCGCAAGGGAAACCAGTTTTTCCTTCGTCCCCTTCTGCGGGATGCGGATATGAACCCTGCGTCCCTTTTTCTCTGTGAGCCATTCCTCAAGCACCGCCTGATCCTCGATCGGATCGGAAAGCATCAGCTCCTGCGGAATGAACGGGGTGCCGGAATAAAACTGCTGAATAAAGCTGTAAAGAATGCGGCCGCGGCCGGTATCTGCCGATTCCTGTTCTTCCGCTTCAGGAAAATCCTGCGAAGATCCGGAATTCCCGGCTTCTGTTCCGTCATCCTCCGCCGTAACCGGATCCGTGTCCGGCTCCTGCCCGGTCTTCATGTAAAAATGATCCCGCCCGATCAGGCGTCCGTTTCGTACAAAAAAGACCTGAACGATCGCGTCGCCGTCTTTTTCGGCAACAGCCAGAACGTCTGTATCCTCGCCGTCGTTTGCGGCCATCTTCTGTTTTTCACCGATCTTTCTGACGCCCGCGGCCAGATCACGCAGAGAGGCAGCCTTTTCAAATTCCAGCGCTTCGGCAGCCTGCCTCATTTCCTCTTCGAGATTTTTTACGACTTCTTCGATTTTTCCGCCGAGGAAGTCCCGGATACGTGCGACCCGCCGGCCGTATTCCTCGCGGCTGATTCCGTTCTGGCAGGGTGCATCGCATTGATGGATGTGATAATACAGGCAGGGGCGCCCTTTTCCGATCGTTTCCGGAAGCTTCCGGTTGCATGAGCGGAGATGATAGATCCGCCTCACCAGGTCGATCGTTTCCTTCGCCGCCCCGGCATCCGGATACGGCCCGTAGTAAACCGACCTGTCCTTCCGCATACGGTGTGCATAAAGCACACGCGGAAACTCTTCATCCACCGTCACACGGATAAAAGGATACGCCTTGTCGTCCATCAGCATCGTATTGTACTTCGGACGGTATTCCTTGATCAGATTGCATTCCAGAACAAGGGCTTCCACCTCTGTATCCGTCAGGATATATTCAAAGCGCGCGATCTGCGGCACCATTGTATAAAGCTTCAGCCGCTCCTTTCTTCCCTCGCGGAAATACTGACGGACGCGGCTGCGCAGGTTCACGGCTTTTCCGACATAGATGACCGTATCCCGGTCGTTGTACATCAGGTACACGCCGGGACGGGTCGGAAGCTTTTTCAGTTCTTCTTGTATATTAAAGAGATTCTGTTCCTTCATCAGAATGTTCTGCAGGCTGTCCGGCCGCCGGCTCCGGTACATTTTCCTTCACAGGCTCAGATGCGGCTTCTGCTGCGGCTGCAGGTTCTGCCGGCTCCGGTGCTGCAGTTTCCTGTGCCGCTGCCGGTACTGTCGGAATTTCCGAGGTTGCAGGTTCCGCTGCCGGGGCTGCCTCTGCCGGTT
>JABUSX010000216.1 GCA_021442545.1 Eubacterium sp.
AAGCCCGCATGGCGGGTCGTGCCGTAGCGGCGCAGATCCATATAGGAAGCATACTCCTCCGGCCTCATCTGCAGTTCCTGCATCCGGCGGCTGAGCTTGTCAAAATCCTCTTCCCGCTGGCTGCCGCCGATGATCTCCCCGATCCCCGGCACCAGACAATCCATGGCCGCCACCGTCTTTCCGTCCGGATTCTGTTTCATGTAAAAAGCCTTGATCTCCTTCGGATAATCCGTCACGAAAACCGGCTTCTTAAATACCTGCTCCGTCAGATAACGTTCATGCTCCGTCTGCAGATCACAGCCCCAGAAAACCGGATACTGAAAACTGCCGGCATTCTTTTCCAGCAGTCTGACCGCTTCCGTATAGGTAATACGGGCAAAATCAGCTTCCGCCACATTATTGAGACGCCCCAGAAGCTCTTTATCCACAAAGCGGTCGAAAAATGCCATCTCCTCGGGCGCTTCCCTCAGAATATCACGGATGATCTGTTTCAGCAGCGCTTCCGCAAGATCCATGTCATCATTCAGATCGGCAAAAGCCACTTCCGGCTCGATCATCCAGAACTCTGCCGCATGCCGCGGTGTATTCGAATTTTCCGCACGAAAGGTCGGTCCGAACGTATACACCTTCCGGAAAGCCTGCGCATAGGCCTCCACATTCAGCTGCCCACTGACCGTAAGAGAAGTCTGCTTTTTGAAAAAATCCTGTGAATAATCGACGAGACCTTCATCCGTCAGAGGAATGTCCGCCGGATCCAGGGTCGTGACGCGGAACATCTCTCCCGCACCTTCGCAGTCGCTCGATGTGATCAGCGGTGTGTGAACATATACGAAGCCCCGTTCCTGAAAAAAGCGATGAATGGCAAATGCCAGCAGAGAACGTACACGAAACACGGCCTGTGAAACATTCGTACGGGGCCGCAGATACGGGATCGTACGCAGATATTCTGCGCTGTGACGCTTCTTCTGCAAAGGATATGACGGCAGCGTGCTGCCTTCGACCGTAACGGAAGACGCCTGAATTTCAAACGGCTGCTTCGCCTGAGGCGTTGCGGTCAGATCTCCTTCCACAAGCACGGCCGCGCCCGCACCGATGCGGGCAATATCCGCAAAATTCGGCAGCTTATCGTCATAAACGACCTGGACCGGCTCGAAAAAAGTACCGTCATGAACAACAAGAAAACCAAAACTCTTTGAATCCCGGTTGCTGCGCACCCAGCCGCCGATCCGGATCCGTTTTCCCGTATACGCATCTGTATTTTTATACAGCTCCCGCACTTCCGTACAAGCTTCCATACCAAATGATGCTGCCTTTCCCTTTACTCCGTTCTTTTCAGCCGGCTTTCCGTCCGTACCTCTGCCGCTGTTTTCTCAGCCCTCCGGGACTGCCTCTGCCGCTGCTTTCTCAGCTCTCCGAAATCGCCTCTGCCGCTGCTTCTACAGCTGCTGTCTCTGCGGCTGCCTCTGCGATCTGTACGCTTGCGGGCTTGTTCTGATAGGTATAGAAAACATACCCTGCCTGAAGGAATCTGGCGTCCGCCTTTTCGCGTTCGATCTCTTTGAGCTCACCGGTGCCGTCATAATACATGATCACCTCTTCCGTGTAGCCCGCCAGCAGCCAGCTGCCGCCCGGAACAGCCGCATAAACGGCATGTCCGCGCGAGATCGGATAGAACATACCCGTCGTCATCGTACCGCTGAAATTGAGCAGTTCCTTATCACTGCCGATCGCATTCGCAAACGCTTCCACGCTGCCGGAGCAGCCCGCTGCCATCAGCTGATCTGAAATAGAAGCCCTGTCGATAATATAAGATGTCGGCCAGCTTCCGCGCTGGAACACATAACGCTGCGCATCATCCAGTACGCCGCCGTAGGTATCAAACGCCGTTTCCACAGCCGCACGCCGATCCGTTTCGATCTCCAGAAGTTTTCCGTACGAATAGATCGTATACTGCCCGGTGATGTTCTGCGGCCACTCAAGAACCGTCTCGACATCGTCACGCTTGCCTTCGAACGTTGCTCTCCGCACCTTCGGATCCTTCTGAAGAAGAATATCGTTAAAGGCCAGCCAGACCTGCTCCTCCGTTCTCGAATTGCTGATCGGCTTGATCGTAATGTTTTCTATTCTCGCCTCGTTGTTCCGGATCTGTTCCACGCCGTTATCCACATAACCAAGATCCGTCTTCTTTGCCGTGTTCAGCAGAAGGCTTTCCTGATCGATCCACGCTGCGGTGACATAAACCTCACTCTTGCTGAATTCCTTCAGCAGATTACCGCCTTCATCCTCGATCTTCACCGTATACATGCCGCCGACTGCACCGTCATTCGTGTATTCGATATCCGTCTCTCTGACGAAACCATACACAACATCTTCCCCGATGAAGCCGCAAAGCGTGACCTTTTCTCCCTGTGAAGCCGTGATCTCACGTTTTTCCCCTGTGGCCAGATTCCGGATAAATAAAGTATCCGCCAGGGCTCCGTCTTCGGTATTCGTCCAGGCGACCTGCCTCTGCCCGTCAGAAGCCTTAAAAGCCGTTTCCGGTATATCCGTTTCCAGAACTTCAAAACTTCCGCTCCCCATATCGACCCTGCAGAGCTGCTGATCGATAAACAAATACATTTCATTGTTGTTTCCCACATAGGAAAGCCTGGATACATTACGCTCCATCCTCTCCCAGCTCTGGTTCAGAGGAAGGAAAAACGCTTCTTTTACCTGATTTGCCGCGTAGGAATAATTGCATACGGAAATTCCCATGCGGCCTTCATGGCTGCCCGTGGGAATATAGCCGTAAACCACAAAGGAAACATCACCTTCATCCGTGATCCCGCCGAGCCGGATCCCGTGGCGCACAAACTCCGTCCGGATATCCAGATCCGGCGTTCCCGTCTCATCATTATTCGTTCCCCGGAAGGTAAAGATCTGTGTCGCCTCGTCCTTCATGGCATCGTAAGACCAGATTTCGCCGTTCACGACAAAGGCCGTTTTCGTGCAGTCCGAGTTTTCCACAAACTGCACATTCCGATCCTGGATACCCAGATTAATGGAAGAATCTCCGACGATCGGAATCGTCGGATCGAAGATCTGCGACGTATCCCTGCTGAAATTACGGACAATCAGGCTGCCCTTGTATTCCGTGATCCGGAAATACTCGTCCACGGTATAATACTCGTCTTTCATATCAGACGTCACAGCCTTGATCACATACTGCTGGCGGATACCGATGTTGACATCGTTGATCTCCAGGATCGTCGGAGCCTTCTTCTGAACGATCGTCGGATTCATTTCCGCCCACGAAAGCATGTCCGAACTGTTTGCAAGCGTGATATGAGCCAGCGTGGTATTCGACTCCGCCAGATCCGGTTCCAGATAGATGGCCAGATCGGAAGCCGCTACCTTATCGCAGGCTTTTTCAATAAAACGATTGGAAAACTCAAGATAGGTACCGATATTTCCGGCTCCATACTGAACAAGACGGGTATAAAAATGGACCTTGCTGCCGGTTCCGAGCGTTACATCAAAACGGAGAAGATATTCCTGCTCACTGTGGATGCTGTTGGTCCGCAGCGTAAAGTCTGCGGCAAGCATACCATTCGTTTCACTGAGATTCGTAAGCTCACCGTTCTCGATCAGAAGATTTTCTTCCGGTGAGATCACTTCATACATGATCTGTGCAATGGTATTCGCCTGCGGATCGATCAGAAACCGCAGATTTCTCCCTACCGTAACCGGAGTCAGACTTTCCCTCACGGTTACTTCCTGAAGCTCCTGCCGGTAAGCCGTCATCGGATTGACGGTAAGGCCCTCAACCTCCATATAGGCAACCGGAAGCGTCGGGCCGGTAATCGACTCCACGCTCTGGCTTTCCTGTTTGTTCAGCTGTATGGAAAAAAACGCGGTACTGCCGATAAAAACAATCAGCAGAATAACTATCCGTCTTATCAAATTCTTCGTCATATCTGTATTCTACTCAATTCATGAACGCCTTGCAACCCTGCGCCCGACAACAACGGCCCGTCATGTCATCATGACGAGCCGTTGAACACGATCTTCATTATTCAGTTTTCAATATCTGTCTTTCCAGCTTACAAGCTTTCTCTGTTCAAGACAACATCTGCAAAATTTATATCCCTGCTCGTATGAATACTTCAGATATCCTCTGATACTCTACTTAGAAAGATTCGTGAAATCTTTTCGGATGAACCGCTGCACCGCTTTCTCGTCACGGCTTCCTCACCTGCCCCCGACATGCTGTTTCTTTACACAACACACCGGGCTGCCTCCTCGGCTCCATCCTGCGGTAATATTCAATATGAGCTGACTGCCTTCACTTACCTTTCATACCCTCCGCTTTAGTGTGCGGATCTTCTCTTCACTGTTGTTTATGAAAGGTCTTTCTCGCGGGGACTGCTATTCAGTACCGCCCTCATATTGAAGATTGGCGCCCGTTAACACTTCCATTGGACCGTACCTCCTCTCTTCAAATTTAGCCCGAACCCTGTTCGATCTGACCGGTTCCCGATCCGCCTTCCGCGTCTGCCGCTTCCTTCGGATCCTCCTGGACTGCTCCGGTCTCCCGGGCCCTGCCTGATCTTCCTTCAAGCTATGTCTTGTTTGTTTGTAAACGCATCTTAACATTATAAATATTATTTGTCAATCCATTTTTCGATTTTTATTTTGTTTTTATATATATTTGTAAAATTGTATAAAATATTCTGAAAATTTTGGGGCTCGTTCACATGGATCTCTGCCGTGTCCGTTTTTACGGCAGCATCACTTTGCATAACACAAAGCTGCAGATCCGGATTCATAAGGCTTTCCGGCTATCCGGAAAATAAGGACTGCATAATATGAAGCTGCAGATTCGGATTCGTAAGAACTGCAAACCAGGTTTTCTTCTTTTCCTGATCATGCGGCCGTTTATGCCTTTTTGGCTTTTTTTCCTGGTATGATAAAAATGAAAATGAGAACGCTGATCAGAAGAAAGAAGGGATAAAACAGCTTCGGTATGATTGAAAACGCGGATATATTGTAACCAAGTGCCGTCGTCGCCGATATGGCCACGAGCAGCTGTGCGCCGTAGGGAAGTATGCCCTGGACGATGCAGGAAAAAACATCCAGAATAGACGCTGTCTTTCTCGGGGAAATTCCGTATTCCCGCGACATTTCCTTCGCAATCGGGTTTGCCATGACGATCGCCACCGTATTATTGGCAGTGGCAACGTCCATGATTCCCACCAGGATTCCCATCCCGAACTGAGCCCCCTTCTCCCCTTTGAACACTTTTTTGATCACATTGAGAAGGTAATCAAATCCCCCGTATTCCCTGATAAGAGCGCAAAGTGCCGCTACAAGGATCGTTACCATGGCTGTCTCAAACATACCGGCAACACCGGCTCCCATATTGGTGACAAGTTCAAATGCGGAAGCACTTCCCGTAACAAGCACGATGATTGATCCGGATACGATGCCGATCAGCAGCACGACAAAAACATTTAACCCGATGATGCCTCCGCCAAGTACCAGAATGTACGGAATGATCTGCACGAGGTTGTATTCGGGAAGATCCAGAACGAAACCGTCCGACCCTTTGGAGATAATCAGGATCACAATCACGGAAGCGATCGCAGCCGGAAGCGCAATCGCAAAATTCTCCCGGAATTTATCCTTCATTGCACAGCCTTGTCCGTTGCAGGCCGCAATCGTCGTGTCCGAAATAAAAGACAGATTATCTCCGAACATAGATCCGCCGATGACAGATGCGATGCAAAGTGCCATATCAAAGCCGGACACTTCCGAGACAGCTGCGGCGATCGGGGTAATGAGCGTGATCGTTCCCACGGAAGTTCCCATTGCGAGCGAAACAAAACATGCCGCCCCAAACAGAACGATTACCGCAAACCGTGCCGGTATGATGGAAAGCAGGAAATAGGCAACGCTTTCGGCACTGGATCTTCCTACCGCTCCGACAAAGATTCCGGCTGTCATAAAGATTAGAAGCATCGTGATAATATCCTTGTCGCCGACGCCTTTTGCCATCAGCTCCAGCTTCTTGTCAAAGCTGACTTCCCTGTTCTGAAGACTGGCCACAAGGAGCGCACAGAGAAATGCAACCACAATGGGAATGTTGTAAAATCCCATCGGTATTTTCAGCACATATTCAAACAGAATGCCAAGCCCGAGATATAAAACCAGAAACACGACCACAGGCAGCAGCGCCGCCGGATTTCCCTTTTTCATGATATCTTTCCTCTTCTGACCTGTTCCCGGACGGGTTTCTTTTTCCTGACTGCCAAATTTCAGATCAGTCGTTTTCCGGTTGATCTGCCCCTGACCGAATTTTCTCTCTGATCCGCCTCTTCCGGCCGACCTGCTTCCGTCTTCTTTTACTTTAACATTTTACTCCTGTATCGGATAGAGTCATTCTCCGGATTTCTATTCCTCCAGTATCTGAAATTCCAGGAAATCGAACGGTATGCTCTCTCCCACAAAATGATCCTGTGTGAACCGTGTCTTTTTATAGCGCTTAAAATCCCGTATATTCGAATCGAGCCATACGGGCACCCCAAGATCGTTCTCCCGGCAGATCTCTTCCAGCGCGTGCAGGATCTTGTGCGTACGCGTATCGTCACTGTCATCCGTGACCGTCATATCATTCAGCATCCTGTTATCTTTGAACAGTTTTCCCCAGAACCGCATTCCTGCCTCCACATTTTTGATCGCATTAATTACGGCGGTCTTATCTATCGGGCTCCAGGCGGTTCCCGCTTTGCCCGATACCGCGATAACGCACATCTCACGGCCTTTTGACCGTCTTATCGCTCAAAATGGCAGGGATTGCTCCCTGCCATTGCATGTTCTTTCGTTGTCATCTGCATCCGCAGGCCGTCTGAGCCGTCTCCGGACACCGAAAACACAACTTTTCCGCAAAAATAATTACTTAAGAGTAACCTTTGCGCCCTGCTCTTCGACTTTTGCCTTGATGTCTTCGGCTTCAGCCTTGGAAACAGCTTCTTTGATCATCTTCGGAGCGCCGTCAACGAGGTCTTTGGCTTCCTTCAGGCCAAGGCCGGTGATCTCACGGACGACCTTGATAACTTTAACTTTCTGCGGGCCGATCTCGGTCAGCTCAACATCGAACTCATCCTTTTCTTCTTCCTGCGGAGCAGCATCTCCGGCACCGGCAGCAACGACAACACCTGCGGCTGCGGATACGCCGAATTCTTCTTCACAAGCTTTTACGAGTTCGTTCAGTTCCAGAACAGACAGCTCTTTGATGGCTGCAATGAATTCCTCTGTGGTTAATTTGGCCATTATTCTTTTCCTCCTGTAAATAGTTTCGGATCAAAACATTTCTTTTTCTGATCCAGCTGTTCATTTCTTTCAGATTTCAAATACATTTCTGCGTATTGCCGGTATTTCACGCTGTGATCCTGTTATCGGAGATCATCGATCTCTTCAACCTTCTGCCGGCTTTTCACTGCTGACACGCGGCAGCAGTTCTGCTTCTGAAGAATACCGGAAGATTCCGATTATTCTGCAGGTGCTTCTGCCGGAGCGGCTTCTTCTGCTGCCGGTGCTTCTTCTGAAGCTGCCGCAGCACATGCTGCTGCTCCGCCTTTTTCTGCGATCTGGTTCAATACGCGGGCAAAGCCGGCAATCGAACCCTGCATGCTGCCGAAGAGTCTTCCAAGAAGAACCTCACGGGTCGGAACGGTTGCCAGTGCTTCCACTCCTGCCTTATCGTAATAGGTTCCTTCCACAACAGCGGCGACCATTTCAAGCTTCGGATTCGTTTTTGCGAAACCGGCAAGCAGACGGGCCGGAGCAGTGGCATCATCTTTGGAAACGGCAATAGCGTTCGCACCTTCCAGGTGCTGGCAAAGTGCTTCGCAGGCTGTGCCTTTGAACGCGAAATTCATCATCGTGTTCTTGTAGACCTTGTAAACAATGTCGTTCTCACGCATGTTCTTACGAAGACGTGTGTCCTGGTCGACATTCAGGCCCTGATAGTTGACCAGCACGACAGCATCCGCATCAGCGATCACGTTTCCGATTTCCTCGACGATCGGTCTTTTCAGTTCAACTTTTGCCATGATCAGGTTTCCTCCTTATTTAATATTTCGTATCGACCAAAGAAAAACCCCGTGTGAAGACACGGGGGCAAAGTTCCGGAATCATTTCGGAATATGCATCCTCGGCAGGCGCTGCGCTTACGTCCGTACGGACACCTGCTGTCTTCGGGTGATACGCGGTGAATTTTAGCATGCCTGGTGACGACTGTCAACCCTATAATCTTAATTCCTGCATAACGTAAAAACACCCGCAGGCAAAATCCTGCGGGTGTTCGTTCTGATCATATAAAATCGAATTCTCAGCCTGTCAGCTTCGCTGCGTTGAGGCGGATTCCGGGGCCCATCGTAGAGGCCATGACAACACTCTTCATGAACTGACCCTTCAGTGCAGCGGGACGAGCCTTGATAACGGCGCTCATCAGTGCATCGAAGTTGTCCTTCAGGGCTTCCGGTGCGAAGGAAGCTTTTCCGATCGGAACATGGATGATGTTGCTCTTGTCGAGACGGTACTCAACTTTACCGGCTTTGATATCGTTGATGGCTTTCGTAACATCCATCGTAACGGTTCCGGATTTCGGGTTCGGCATCAGGCCTTTCGGTCCGAGGATACGGCCGAGACGACCGACGACACCCATCATGTCCGGTGTGGCAACGACTACGTCGAAATCCAGCCAGCCTTCCTTCTGGATACGCGGAACGAGTTCCTCTGCTCCGACGAAATCGGCTCCGGCTGCTGTTGCTTCGTCTGCCTTTGCGCCTTTTGCGAAGACAAGAACGCGGACGGTCTTACCGGTTCCGTGAGGAAGAACGACAGCACCGCGGATCTGCTGATCGGCATGACGGCCGTCGCAGCCTGTGCGGATATGAACTTCGATCGTTTCGTCAAACTTGGCGATCGCTGTTTCCTTTGCCAGAGCAATGGCCTGTTCCGGATCGTACAGCACGCTGCGATCTACGGCCTTTGCAGCCTCGCGATATTTCTTACCATGCTTCATGATTCATCCCTCCTTCTCAGTCTTCGACAACGACGCCCATGCTGCGCGCTGTACCGGCGATCATGCTCATCGCGGCTTCGATACTTGCGGCGTTCAGATCCGGCATCTTGGTTTCGGCGATCTCGCGGATCTTGTCTTTGGAGATCGTTGCGACCTTGACTTTGTTCGGTTCGCCGGAAGCGCTCTTAAGTCCGCAGGCCTTCTTGATCAGGACGGCCGCAGGCGGAGTCTTCGTGATGAAGGTGAAGCTTCTGTCTGCGTAAACAGTGATGACGACAGGAATCAGGAGATCTCCCTGATCAGCTGTCCGGGCATTGAACTCCTTGGTGAACTGCACGATGTTGACGCCGTGCTGACCAAGTGCGGGACCTACCGGCGGAGCCGGAGTTGCCTTTCCCGCAGGAATCTGTAACTTGATATAACCTGTAATTTTTTTTGCCATAACTGGCACCTCCTTGTGGTTATTCCGGGATCTTCCCTCCCACTCTGGTACTGCCGGACAGAATCTTCATGCCCGTCCGGCCCTGCACTTTTTCAAAGCGCAGCTATGATCACGGGAACAGCTCCCGTTTTCATCCTTCTGCCGTTTCCTGATCAGCGGACCTTGCGAACCTCCGCAAAGCTGATCTCGACCGGCGTTGCACGCCCGAAGAGCTCGACATTGATCGTAACGGTCTGCTTGCCCTGGTTGATCGCGGTAATAAGACCCGTCGTATCTTTCCACGCGCCGCCGACAACAATCGCCTGGTCGCCGACTTCGAGATCGATCACAAGCTTCTCGCCGGTGTCGACACCGAGCGGCTTCATCTCCTGCGGAGAAAGCGGAACAGGCTTGGATCCCGGACCGACAAAACCGGTAACGCCGCGCGTATTCCGGACGACATACCAGGTATCATCATTCATGACCATGTTGACCAGCACATAGCCGGGGAACATCTTCTTCTGAACCTGTTTGCGGCTGCCGTTCCGTACTTCCACGATCTCTTCCATCGGCACGCGCACCTCCAGGATCTCTTCCTCGAGATGACGGTTTTCGATGGTCTTTTCCAGATTGGCCTTTACTTTATTTTCATATCCGGAGTATGTGTGGACCACATACCATTTTGCTTCTGTTTCTGCCATGTACGACCCGCCTTACTTCTTTATTACCAGTCCCACGATCTGAAGACCGAGATTATCGGCCAGCGTGATCAGAAGACATACAATAACAGAAATAATGACAACGGCTATAACCTGGCGCAGCAGCGTTTTCTTCTCCGGCCAGATGATCTTCGACCATTCGGCCTTCAAGCCCTTGCCGAAGCTTCGCTTTTCTTTTTCCACAGCGTTTTTATTTGCATCAGCCATGTTTCTACCCCGTTTATAAACCTTTCAAACGTACACCTTAAGAAGAAATCCGAAATAATTCTGTTCTCTCCGGATCCCGTGACTTAAGTTATTTGGTTTCGCGATGCGGTGTGTGCTTCTTGCAGAATCTGCAATATTTGCTGATCTCCATCCGTTCGGGATGAGCCTTTTTGTCCTTCATGGTATTGTAATTCCGCTGTTTGCACTCCGTGCATTCTAATGTGATTCTTACACGCACAATCGTATCCTCCGAACTCTAATCTGTCTGAATAAGACAACACGAAAAAAAAGCCCTGCGGCTTTTAGCCTGATAAATATATCACGCGGAAAGCAGCCCTGTCAAGCGCTTTCCGCGTGTGAGATTTTTCGAGGTCTGTTAAAACCGTTTCGTTCCTTATTTCTTCGAAAGTGCCGGATGACGGCCCTTCATTCCGCTGTTCCGGCGGATGTCATACAGCTTCTGAATGACATCTTCCTTAAACGGCTTCGCTCCTCCGAGCATCTTGGTCTGATACACAAGACGGGCAAAGAATTCGACTTCTTCCATCTTCAGATAAGCCTCCTCGAGCGTTTCCGAATAGGTCAGAACACCATGGTTCCGAAGAAGGACGGCATCATAATCCTGCAGGAAAGGCTCGATCGAATCCGGAACCTCCATCGTTCCCGGAAGTGCAAAGGGAGCGAGCGGAACTTCTCCCAGCGAGACGACGGCTTCTGTCGTAATCGGTTCGTCGATCGGCGTTCCCATGATCGCGAAGGTTGTGGCAAAGGGTGCGTGTGTGTGCACGACCGCCGTAACATCCGGGCGTTTTTCGTAGACACGGAGGTGCATCTTGACTTCCGAAGAAGGACGGTATCCGCCTTCTGCCTCAAGCAGATTCCCTTTTTCATCGACCTTGCAGATCATTTCCGGTTTCATGTAGCCTTTAGAAACACCCGTGGGAGTGCAGAGGATCTCGTGTTTGCTCAGACGTACACTGATGTTGCCGTCATTGGCCGCAACCATTCCGCTGGCCAGGATCCGTTTTCCGATCGCACAGATTTCTTCTTTCGCCTTATACTCTTCTACTGTTTTTATAAGATCTTTCATATATTCTCCTGTCCGCCTGTCATCACAGGCTGTTTTTTCTGTCGTTTTCCATTACCGGGGGCAGTCACTGAAATCCTCTACTCTGCCGCTGCTCATCTCAAGCGCTGGAGGCTCGGCGCTGACCCGGGTATTCGCCGGAATGGAGTGGATGATGAAGGTATTGCCGCCGACCGTTACGTTGTCTCCGATCACCGTCTCTCCGCCGAGGATCGAAGCACCGGAATAGATCGTCACATGGTTTCCGATCGTCGGATGGCGCTTGATGCCCTGCAGATCCTGGCCCTTTCTGGTGGAAAGACCGCCGAGCGTAACGCCCTGGTAGATCTTCACGTTATCTCCGATCGTAGTCGTTTCACCGATTACGATTCCCGTCCCGTGGTCGATGAAGAAATACTTTCCGACCGTGGCTCCGGGATGAATATCGATCCCCGTAAGGTTATGTGCATGCTCCGTCATGACCCGCGGGATCAGCGGAACGCCGCGGATCCAGAGCTCATGAGCAACACGGTAGACCGTGATGGCAAACAAGCCCGGATAGCTGAGGATGATCTCTTCTTTTCCGTAGGCCGCCGGATCACCGTTAAAGGCTGCTTCGATATCCGTCGCAAGAACTTCCCGGAGAACGGGCAGCTGCTGCAGAAACACCCGGACGATCTCACCGGCCTTTTCTGTCAGTTCCGTCCGCGGGCAGGATGCATTTTCCTTCTTTGTTCCGAGCACGATGGCAATCTGCTTCGTCAGGTTGTATTCCACAAACTCAAGTTTTTCACCGACAGCATAGCGGACATACTCTTCCCGGATACGGTTTTTATCGTAATAGCCCGGAAACAGAATCTCGCGTATGCGATAGAGCACCTCGATCAGAAGATCCCGGTTCAATGTTCCGGCATCACCGAAACGCGTGGACTCCGGATGGGCCCGGTAGCTCTCCAGAATATCATCAATAAGTTTATCCGTCGTCATACTTTCTCT
>JABUSX010000445.1 GCA_021442545.1 Eubacterium sp.
GGCAGAAATGTGACGCTTCCGATCGTGGAAAAGCTGACGAACAAAGGCTTTACCGACGAAAAGAAGGAAAGGGAGGTTGCCAAAAAGTATCTCGAGGAAGTAGATACCAAGGCAGTGGATGTTTTCCAGCCGGCAAGTTCTCTCTCCGGCGGCAACCAGCAGAAGGTCGTGGTTGCGAAGGCACTTGCCCAGGACAACATGAAGGTCATCATCATGGACGAGCCGACAAAGGGTGTCGACGTCGGTGCAAAGGCTGAAATCTATGCGATCATGGGTGAGCTTGCGGCACAGGGCTTTGCGATCGTCATGATCTCTTCGGAAATGCCCGAGATTCTCGGTATGGCAGACAGGATCTACGTAATGTGCAACGGAAAGGTGACCGGTGAGCTTCAGAGAAGTGAAGCAAAACAGGAACTGATTCTGGAATATGCCATGGAGAAGGATAATTCAAAGAAGGGAGAGGAGAAGTAATGCAAAAACAATCTCTGTTTAAAAAAATTACAAGCTCTCGTGAAGTTTCTCTTTTGATTGTGCTGATCATTCTTCTTGTTGCCGTTACCATCAAGAGTCCGGACTTCTTTACGGCCAAGAATATCATGGAGATCCTGAAGAACAATGCCTTCATCATGATCATGGTTCTCGGTATGCTCTGCGTGCTTCTGATCGGCGGCATCGATATTTCGATCACATCAACACTTGCCTTTGCAGGCATGACGATCGGAATGATGTACAAGAACGGACAGCTCCAGTCAACGTTTTTAGGCTTTCTGATCGCAACCGGAATGGGTGTTGCCTGCGGATTCATGATCGGTATCGTCATCGCATACGGAAGGGTGGCGCCGATCATTGCCACGATGGGCTTCATGTATATATACAGAGGTTTTGCCTATCTGGTGGCGAATGAACAGTGGGCAGGCGCGGAAGCACTCGGAACCTTCAAGGATTTTGCACTGAAAGATTTTCTCGGAATAAACGTCATCATCTGGATCGTTATCGTCTGTTATGTCATTTTCTTCATTGTCATGAAATGGACGAAATTCGGCCGCAACATTTATGCGGTCGGCTCCAATACGGAGGCGGCACAGATTTCCGGTATCAACGTCGGTCTGGTGAAGACAGCCGTCTACACGATCATGGGAGCGCTTGCCGGCTTCAGCGGTGCCGTATCCGTTTCCGTATATGCATCCGGTCAGCCGAACATGCAGATGGGTAAGGAAATGGACGTTATTGCAGCCTGCGTTATCGGCGGTGTTTCGATGAGCGGCGGTTCCGGTACGGTGCTCGGTGCTCTGCTGGGTGCTCTTGTAATCTCGGTAATCAACAAGGCACTTCCGCTGATGGGTATCCCGAATATTGCACAGAACATGATCAAAGGTGTTCTGATCGTAGCGGTTATCATTTTGAATGTACTTGCACAGAGAACGATGAACAGAGCAAATCTCGAAAAGAGAGAGATGTAGGAGGGCAGAGAGATGGCAGGAAAATCAGGAAGAGAGATATCCATTCAAAGTCCCAGGAAGCTGAAAGACTACATCTTAAGCTGGGAAGCGATTCTTATACTGTTGTTCATAGCAATCAATATTTTCTGTACGTTCATTTCGCCTGTGTATAACATAGAGAATGTATTCAGAGAGATGCCGAAGTATCTGGCAGAGATCTTCCTTCTCTTCCCGATGGCATACATTCTGCTGATGGGTGAAATCGATATTTCCGTCGGATCAATCGTCTGCCTGAGCGCAACGATCGGCTGTCTCGTCAGCAATGCGGGTGCTCCCTTTATCGTTGTAATCATCGCGACTCTGGCAACCGGCTGCGCGTGCGGAATGCTCAACGGATTCCTGACCGTTACGTTCAGGGAGCTGCCGACCATGATCATCACGCTCGGCACGCAGATCGTGTTCCGCGGCATTGCAGAAATCATCCTCGGAGACGGCGGCTCGGTTTCTCTTGCGAAGTCGGCGGGCAAAGAAGGATTCAAGGCCATTTCCGGCAAGGTTGGGATCATTCCGATCGTGTTCTTTATCGTTGCTGTCTGCGCGATCATATTCACGGTAGTTGCCCTGAAGAGAGTCTATGGCCGGAATCTTTACGCGATCGGTTCCAATTCAAAGGCTGCCTACTATGCCGGTGTGAAAGTAAAGAATATGCTGTTTTCCGCATATACGATCCTCGGTGTGTTTGCCGGTGTATCCGGACTTTTCCTTACATCGGCAACCTTCGGTGCAAATACGACCACCGGCAAGAACTTTGAAATGGATGCCATTGCCATGGCCGTGTTCGGTGGCATCTCCACCATGGGCGGCAAGGGCAATCTGATCGGTGCGATCATCTCGGCCTTCATCATCGTCTGTCTGCGTATCGGTCTCGGACAGATCAACATGAACCCGCAGGTCATCCTGATCATCCTTGGTATCCTTCTGATCTGTGCGGTTATGCTTCCGAATATTTCACAGTCCATTTCGGATAAGAAGAGAAAGATGAAACAGAGAGAGGCATAAGAAGCAGATCTCAAGGTGAACGCAGCTGAAAACAGGGGCTTTTCAGGTATGAAGCGGATTCATGCAGATAGCCTTAAAGAAAAGCCGAAACAAAGGTATTAAGCTGCATGTGCAGCTCAATATAAGAAACAGCATTATATTTTTTCAAACAGGAGGGAAAAAAATGCAAAAGAAACTTATCAGCGCGATCCTGGGCGTATCCATTGTTGCAAGTCTTTTTGCAGCACCGGTCTTCGCAGAAGATGCAGCCGGAACGTATGCTCTGATCACAAAGTCAGCAGGCAACCCCTACAATGAGAAGGAAGCAGAAGGTTTCCAGAAGGCAGTTGAAGCTATGGGCGGAAAAGCTGTTATTCAGCATCCGGAAGCAGCAACGGCTGATGCACAGATCTCTGTTATCCAGTCTCTTATTTCTCAGGGTGTAGATTCCATCTGCATCGCTGCGAATGATTCGAATGCTCTGGAAGCAGCTCTTACCGAAGCTATGGCATCCGGCATTGCGGTCTGCTCACTTGACTCTGCAACGAATGCGGATTCCCGCGCCGTTCATGTCAATCAGGCAGGTACGATGGAAGTCGGCCAGGCTCTGATCGATGCCGTTCTTGATCTGACAGGCGGCGAAGGACAGTGGGCCATCGTTTCCGCAACCTCTCAGGCAACGAACCAGAACGCATGGATCGATGCCATGAAGGCTATTGCCGAATCCGATGACAAATATGCAGGTCTTGAGCTCGTTGAAGTTGCTTACGGCGATGATGAACCGCAGAAGTCAACAGACGTAACCCAGGCTCTTCTGACCAACTATCCGGATCTGAAAGTCATCTGCGCTCCGACAACTGTTGGTATCGCAGCTGCTGCCAAAGTTCTCCAGGATCAGAAATCCCCGGTTAAACTGACCGGTCTTGGACTTCCGTCCGAAATGGCTGAGTACATCGGCGATGACGATGCACATGCCTGCCCGTATATGTTCCTGTGGAACCCGATCGACATCGGACGTCTTGGCGCTTACACATCTGCAGCTCTGGTTGCAGGCGACATCACCGGTGAAGCCGGCGAGACCTTCACAGCAGGCGACATGGGCGAATATGAGATCGTTGAAGCAGCTGATGACGGCACAGAAGTCATCCTTGGACCGCCCTTCAAATTCGATCCGTCCAACATCGGCGAGTGGAAGGATGTCTATTGATTTGCATACATTGTAAATCCGAATAACAGCTTTCAATAATAAGAGGCCCGGAGATACGTCTCCGGGCTTCTTTAAAAGGAGACAGAACGCTATGATCAAAATGTTTAAAATGAAGCTTTATGAAGGGCAGGAAGCCGAATACGAGAAACGGCACAATCAGCTCTGGCCGGAAATGATCGACATGATCCATGAACATGGCGGAAAAAATTACAGCATCGCACTGGATCCGGAAACACTGATTCTGTTCGGCTACATTGAAATAGAAAATGAAGAACTCTGGGCAAAGGGAGCCGATACGGCAATCAACCGCAAGTGGTGGGACTTCATGGCAGATATCATGGAAACAAATCCGGACAACAGCCCTGTTGCGAAGGATCTGAACCTTCTGTTCCATCTTGACTGAATAAGAATTTCTGATCAGAAAAGCGCCGCAAGGCGCTTTTTCTGATGAAGCCGACATGAGGATGCTGAGGCTGCTCCGGCAGGAACGGAATCTTCTTCTGTCCGCTGTATTTCACTAAGATGAAAAATTTCTTTTTCGGAAATTTTCCATATTTGCAGGAATACTTTTGAAGATAGTGTGGTATTTTATGCAAATAAAGCGTAATATTAAGAAAATATCATGATTTTTTATCCTTATGTTATGATCTGCCGGTGATTTTTTTACATACAGAAAAATCCGGACGCAGAGATCATTCCGATCGTGGCTATGCCGGCAAATGCTTTTTCCGCCGATGTACGTGCGTCTTATGAGCCCGGCATAAAAATGCAGACGGAGATCTCTCTGCCGGAAGCAGAGAGTTTGAAGCATATATTTGTAAAAATATCAGAAAGGAGAAATTGTTATGTGTACAGCATTAATTTATCAGACAAAGGATTTGTATTTCGGACGGAATCTGGATTATGATTTTTCTTATGGAGATGAGGTCACGATCGTTCCGAGAAACCATGAACTGAACTTTCGTTATATGGGAAAGATGAAGAGCCATTTTGCCATGATCGGCATGGCCTGTGTGATTGAAGATGTTCCCCTTTATTATGACGCAGTCAATGAAAAGGGACTCGGCATGGCCGGCCTGAATTTTGTCGGAAATGCCGTTTACAAGGATGAATGTGAAGGGGACTGCAACGTGGCTCAGTATGAATTCATTCCCTGGATACTTTCCCAGTGTGAAACGGTTGCAGATGTCAGAGCGATGTTGAGCGGAATGACGCTTTTATCCACTCCGTTTAAAAAGGAACTGCCTGTTGCGGAGCTGCACTGGCTGATCGCGGATAAAGACGAGGCAATCACGATCGAGTATATGGCGGACGGTCTGCACATCTACGAGAACAAGGTCGGTGTCATGACCAATAATCCGCCGTTCAACATGCAGATGATGATGCTTAACAATTACAAGGGTCTGTCCAGATCCGATCCCGAAAATCGTTTTTCCGACACGTACACGCTGCAGTCCTACAGCCGTGGAATGGGCGGGATCGGTCTTCCCGGAGATCTTTCTTCCGCCTCCCGTTTTGCAAAGATCGCCTTCACGAGAGCAAATTCTCTTTCCGGCGATTCGGAAGAAGAGAGCGTCAACCAGTTCTTCCACATCATTCACTCCGTGGAGCAGCAGAGAGGCTGCTGCGAAGTAGGGCCGGGAAAATATGAGATCACTCTGTATTCTTCCTGCTGCAACACGCAGAAGGGCATCTACTATTACACTACCTACGGAAACCATCAGATCCAGGCTGTTGACATGCACAGGGTCGATCTGGACGGAACCGGACTGTATCGTTATCCCACCGTTCAGACGGAACAGATCTGCCTGCAGAACTGAAGGCGCTTCTGTATGAAATAAACGGCTTGCAGCCGCATAGTTCCTGCTTTTCGCAGAACGGGTTTGCTGTTCTGCGGAAAGCGGAGAAACATCCGGTTATCTTGAGGAGAAAACATGGCTTTGTTATATCGAAAAAAAGCGTTAGACCGGCTTTCTAATCCGGAGCAGCTGGATAAGATGATCGTAATCACACCGCTTCCGGTTGTGATTACAGTGATCATCGGCATTATCGTGCTCGTCATCTTTCTTCTGTGGGCTCTCTTTGGTTCCGTATCCAAAACCATTTCGGTAGAAGGATTTTATCTCGCATCTGCGGAATCTAAGTTTGTGTATTACGACGGACCGGGAGGAACCGTACTGGACTGCACAGATATAGAAGATACCTACCTGGAAGAAGGAAATCTCCTGTGTCAGGTCAGAGAGGCAAATGGTTTTGTCAGGGATATAATAATGGACGAGCCCGGTTTTATGTACAAATGGGATGTGAACTTTGGTGAAACAATAGCGAACGGAAAAAAAATAGCGGAATACCGCCGTGTCGAAGATGACGGAAATGCGGTCATCTACGGTATTGTCAGTCTGGAGGACAGTAAGCTCCTGAAGACCGGCATGAAGGTATATGCGGCGCCGACTTATCTGGATCCCGAGGAAACAGGTTATATCATAGGTGAGATTTCTTCAGTGCCCGACCGGATCATGACGAGTACGGAGCTGATGAGACTGACTGAGAATGCGAGGCTGACAGATAATATACTTCAGGTAGGGAATGTCGTACAGATACAGTGCAGGATGCAGAAAAATATAAGTTCGGAAAACGGATATCAGTGGACCAAGAAAAAGGGCGAACAGATTACGCTGACGGATATGACCCCCATGAATCTGATGATTGAAACGTCATCGGAAGCACCGATCCGCTATATTTTAAAGGGTTAAAACAGATGGGAGAACGGTATTCTCGAGTGAAAACAAAATCCATCCTTCAGATGGAGGCTACGGAATGCGGCGCGGCCTGTCTGACCATGATCCTGCATTATTTCGGAAAGGAACTGAGCCTGGAAGAGGTCCGGGAAGCCGTTGATGTTTCGCGGGACGGAAGCAAGGCCGGAAATATCATGCGTGCCTGCCCGGATTACCAGCTGGAAGTGCATGGCTACCGCAAGGAGCTGGAGGCATTGTACAAGCTGGAGCCTCCCTGCATCATCCACTGGAATTTCAATCATTTCGTGGTCTATGAGGGACGAAACGAAAAGTATGTCTTTATCAACGATCCGGCGGCCGGCCGGCGTCGTATTACACCGGAGGAACTGGACAAAAGTTATACCGGTGTCGTTATGACGTTCAGACCGACACCGGAGTTCCAGAAGGAAAAACGTCCGGATGCCATGTGGACGATGATGAAGGAAAACATAAACGCCTGTCGTAAAGAATATGCGTTTCTTGTTCTGATGGGACTGATGCTGACTGTTCCCGGCATCGTGCTTGCGGCCTGCTCCCAGTTTTTTGTGGAACGGATCCTCGGAGTAAGCAGCGGTTTCTCCATGATCTTTGGTCTGGTCTCTGTCATGGCCTTTTGTCTGGCTTTTCAGGCGGTCTTTTCGGTTTTACGTTATCGTGTACTGGATAAGCTTCGCAACAAAATTCTGCTGCTGCGGGATTACAGACTTCTGAGACATCTGTTTCGTCTGCCGATGACGTTTTTCGATCAGAGATATGCAGGTGATATATCCACCCGCTTAAACAGCAATCTGGAAGCCAGCAGCTTTCTGAGCGGGGAGTTTACGGAACTGATCATTGACAGTATACAGTCCGTCTTTTTTCTGGTCGTATTGTTATTTTACAGCAGGGTGCTGACCATTGTGGTTCTGGCAGGGGCTGTGCTGAATCTGATTCTTGTACTGGCCGGTTCCGGAAAACTGAAGGAAAGTGCGATCCGGATGAATATGGAACAGGGAAAGATTACCGGATCCTTAATGGCAGGAATTGGCAGCATTGACAGCATGAAGTCCTCCGGCAGTGAGGAGGCCTATCTTTCCAGACTTCTCGGGCAGTATGCAAAGGTAATATCCGGAGGACAGCGGATCGCGCGTACGCAGCAGTATCTGCAGTCTTCTTCGCAGGGGATTCTTGTGATCCTGAATTCTCTGATCCTTCTTATCGGCAGCATGCTGGTGGTAAAAGGACATATGACCGTGGGCGGCGTCGTCGCCTTCGGTAGTCTGTTTAATATGTTTATTGTTCCCGTAACCTCTGTTACCAATTTTTTCATGCGGATTCAGACGATCCGTTCAACACTGCTCCGTCTTCAGGATATCCAGCACTATAAAGAGGAAGAAAAGTACAGTATCCCGGATAGCAGCCCGGAAGACTGGAGGGGGAGTCTCAAGGTGAGGCATCTGAACTACGGATACAGCAGGCTTTCCGGAGCGGTCATTCATGATTTTAATCTGGAAATGGAACCCGGGAAGATGGTTGCTCTGGTTGGTGACAGCGGATGCGGTAAATCCACCGTAGCCAAGGTGCTGGGGGGACTCTATCGTCCCTGGAGCGGCGAAGTACTCATTGATGAAAAAGATACATCCGGACTTTCCGGAACCGCACTGCGCGGCTGTGTGGCGGCCGTGGCGCAGAATGTTGCTGTCTTCAGCGGAACAGTGAAAGACAATATCACCATGTGGGACGATCGGATTGAGGGAAAAGATGTGATCAGTGCCACAAAGGATGCGTGCATCCATGAATATATTACAACTCTGAACGGCGGGTACGGGAGCTGCATTGAAGAAGGAGGCAGGAATTTTTCGGTCGGGCAGAAGCAGCGTCTGGAGATCGCCAGAGCGCTGGTACTGAATCCGAAAATCCTGATCCTGGATGAGGCAACAAGTGCACTGGATCCGATTACGGAAAAAGACGTCCTGGATAATATCCGGAAACGGAACTGTACCTGTCTCATCATAGCACATCGTCTGTCGGCGGTCCGGGACTGTGACGAGATCCTTGTCATGGAAAAAGGCGTCATTGTGGAACGCGGCACACATGATGAACTGATGCGGCTCGGAAAACACTATGCAGAACTGGTCAATCTGAACTGAAAGGAGAATTCGATGAAAAAGCGTCAGACCCTTGCAGTACAGCAGGATCAGCAGGATCAAAGTGAAACAATACGTAAATCCAACGAGTCTCTGGAACTGATTTTTTCTTTTTTTAATCCACAGAGAAAACACACGGCAGCGTCAGTGAATGACCCGCTGCTTTATAAAGCGGTTCGTTTCCTCTGTGAGGAGGAAGGGATACCGATTGCATCCTATGATAAGATCATCAGGCAGACCGGTGGTGCCTGTACCATAGAAGATATGGCAAGGGTAGCTCATTTTCCCGTAAGGAAGATCTCTCTGGAGGATAAATGGTTCCGCAGGGAAAGCGGAAGTTTCCTGGCATTTCTTTCATTGGAGGAAGGAGGAGAGTCGATCCCCTGTGTCTGTTATCAGGATGGGTGGGGACAATATCGGATCTACAACCCGCGGGAAGAGCATACGTTTGTTCTCAGATCTTCACTTGCAAAGCAGATCGAACCGCAGGGCTGGATGGTTTACCGGCCGTTTCCGGCTGAAAAAATGACATTGAAACAGGTTATCGGATTTGGGTTTCAAAACTGTAAGATCCGGGATTATGCTTTGTTCGCCGTTATGAGTGTTCTCATCGTGCTGATCAGTCAGATCCTTCCGGTTCTGACACAGCTGATCTACGATGTTCATCTGCCCTTGAATCAGCTTGATCCGGTTGTGCAGATCTGCGTTGTCGTTATTGCGGCGAATATCGGCTCGCTTGTTTTTTCTATTATGAAAAATCTGACGCTTTTTCGTATCTACGAAAGAGTCCGGAACAGCATACAGTCGGCCGTATTTGACAGGCTGTTCAATATGAAGATCGAAGATATCCGCAGATTTGAGACGGCCGATCTGGGAGGCCGGGCACTTGGTATTTCCCAGCTCTTTGAACTGGTTCAAAGTGTGCTGATCAATGCGGTCTTTACCTGCCTCCTGTCATTTGCGTATCTGATTCCTATGTTTCAGTTTTCACCGGAGCTTGCCGGATGGAGCGTGCTGCTTCTTCTGGCCGGGGCTCTTGTACAGATTCCGTTCCTGCGTCGTCAGGGACGCTGGGCTGCAAAGAGCATTGCGCTTTCGGCGCAGACGGATTCGGCTGTTTTTCAGATGATCAACGGCATTATGCGCCTGAAACTTTCGGGTGCGGAAGAAAGAGCAGAATCGAAATATTTTGCATCCCGTACCAACGCACTTCTTCCGGGGGTGCGAAGCGGCAGGCTGGGAAACGGAATCAGTACATTTTCAGCTGCATTTTCGACATTTCTGACCATCGTTCTGTATCTCCTTATCGTCGCAAACCTGGGAGATCAGATGTCCATGGGTTCTTACGTGGCTTTCACGCTTTCGTTCGGCATGCTTTCGGGATCCGTTTTTTCCATGCTGACATCTTTTACGCAGGTAAATCAGATCGGACCTTTGTTTGAACGTGCAAAGCCGATCCTGGAGGCCGTTCCGGAATACGATGAGGGGCAGAGTATACCGGAAGAACTGACGGGAAAGATCGAACTGTATCATGTCAGCTTTTCTTATGAGAAGGGTGAAAGAAAAGTCCTGAATGATCTGTCATTCCGGATAAAAAAAGGAGAATATATCGGAATCGTCGGAGCATCCGGCTGCGGAAAGAGTACCCTGGTCAAACTTCTTCTGGGCTTTGAAAAACCGGATAAAGGACAGATCTACTATGATGACTACAGACTTTCTGCCTTGAATAAATGCGAATTCCGCAGACAGCTGGGCGTGGTTCTGCAAAGCGGCAGCATTTTCAGCGGCAGTATTGCGGAAAATATTCTGCTCGGAAGTCCCAATGCCGGACCGGATGCAGTGAAGGATGTGATCCGGAAAGTGGGTCTGGAAAAGGATGTCAAGGCCATGCCGATGGGCATTCACACCTATCTGAGCGAAGGGGGCAGCACCATATCCGGCGGCCAGCAGCAGAGGATCCTGCTTGCAAGAGCACTGATCTCCAACCCGAATATTCTGATTCTGGATGAGGCGACCAGTGCACTGGATAATGTAACGCAGCGCATGGTGCAGACGGAACTGGATAAACTGAATGTAACCCGTATTGTGGTAGCTCACAGGCTCAGCACGATCGTCAACTGTGACAGGATACTGGTATTATCCGAAGGAAAGATCGTACAGGAAGGGAATTACCGGGAACTCATGGAAACGGACGGCCTGTTCAAAGAAATGGCAGAGAGACAGCTGACATGACGTTTTACTGCCTGAACCTGTGAAAATTCCGTGAATTTGGAAAAATTCTTTTACCAAAAGATGACATTCAGGATGGTTTATTGTATTATTGGATAAGGCATTAAAAATCTATACAGAAACAGATGATGCGGTTTTTCAATGAAAGGAGAATGAATTATGTGGTCACAGGAAGAAATGGATAAGGCATTACAGGAAATTACGTATAAGGCAACAACGGATGAAGCGTTCCGCAAAAAACTGCTGGCAGACCCGAAAGGTGTGATCCAGGAAGTTTCCGGGCTGGATATTCCGGAGGATTACAAGATTCGTCTGATCGATTATGATCCCGCATATCAGGCAACCTTCTTCGTTCCGCCCATGGTCGCTGAAGAGTTTACGCCGGAAGAGATGGACGCGGTTGCAGGCGGCTCCTGCGCAGCAAATGCGTGCGGTGCAAACGGATGTGCCGGCCAGGCAACAAAGTGACCTGCAGCGGGAACAAAGATGCATTTGAAAATCTGAAATTTTGTCCGGCAGGCAGCCGGGAAAAAGCAGGAATGCTGCTTCATTCGTTTTGTCTGCCGGAACCTGAAGCAGAGGATGCTGCATTCCGGGAAACGGCTGTTCTTGAGGTAAGGTACAAAGATCTTCCGGTAGGTGTGTGCTGCGGAAGAAGACAAGAAGATGAGTTTTCAATACAGTTTCTGTATTTAGAGCCCGCATTTCGGAGACCGGATATCCTGAAAAGATCGCTGCAGGAGCTGCTCGGTTACGGATTGAAAAAGACGGCCCTTTCAAAGGTAAACTGGAAATACGAATTAAACGCAGGCGTCCCGGACTTTTATGAACGGCTGGTAAGGCGGTCCGGATGCGAGGAGATACGTTCTTCCCGTATCTGTGATCGTTTTCTTGTAAAAACAGAAGAATTCCCGAAAACGATCAGATGGCTGCGGCGCTTTGATAAAGAGCAGCTGGAAAAGTCGGGTTTGGAAGTTCGTTCTTTTTCGCATATCACGGAAAAGGAACGGCGCGATCTGCTGAGGATCCGGGATGAACCGGAACGGGATCTGCTCGATCCTCTGGCTGATGAAGACTATGATCCCGAAATGAGTTTCCTGTTTACGGCCAGGGAAACCGGTGCGGTGTGCGGTTTTGCGGTATGCCGGACAAAGGGGACATGCTGTGAAGTCCGTAAGGTGTTTTTCTTTCCTGAATACAGGAAAAGTCTGGCCGGGGCAAAGTGTATCCTCTTTCTGCTGAACAGAATTGAAAGACAATTTGCTCTGCTGGAATATACGGTCGTAAAGGAAGACATTTCGCCGCTGCGGGTTGCTGATCATATTTTTAAAGACGTTCCGCACGACAAGACGCAGATGCGGCTGCTTCGGTTTACGTATCCTGTTATGTAATACTATTCAGGA
>JABUSX010000362.1 GCA_021442545.1 Eubacterium sp.
TTTAATGGAAAAGAAGTTACAACAGGAACAGAGGGAACAGGAATATTCCTTACAGGAACCGGAAATATTGCAACTTTAAAGGATGTTGCAGCAGAGGCAGGGCTGGCTTTGAGCACCGTCTCCAGAATTCTGAATAACAGGGGATATATCAGCGAAGAAGCCCGCAAAAAGGTGAATGATGCCGTTGCAAAACTGAATTATCATCCGAATGAACTGGCCTGTTCCCTGCGGAGAAAAAACAGCAATACCATTGGTCTTGTTGTACCGCATATCCGCCATCCGTTTTTTTCGGGTGTGATTGAAGCCATTGAGGCCTGTGCCTATGAAAAAGGCTATCGTATCCTGCTGTTCAATACGAATGAACGTTCCGAAAAAAGCCGGGAGATCGTGGAACTCTGTGTCAGCAATCGTGTGGCCGGCATCATCGTGTGTACAGGCGGAATTCCGACGAAGGAATTTCACGATCTGGGAATTCCGGTCATCGGACTTGAAAGAAGTCTGGAGGAAAAAACATCATCGATTGAATGTGATAACTATATGGGCGGGTGTATGGCTGCCCGGCTTCTGCTTGCGAAAAAATGCAGACATGTGCTGCATCTTGGGGATTATATGAATCAGGAAGCCATGCCGGCTCAGAAAAGAGGCGCCGGTTTCCGTGAAGTCTGCGAAGAAGCAGACATTGAATTCCGCAAGGTCATGTTTGAAAAGAAGGATTATGCCAGGATCGATTATCAGAAAACCATCGAAAGTGCTCTGAGGAATTATCCGCAGGTGGACGGAATTTTCTGCAACAGTGATGTGATTGCGGCGGAAGTACTGCAGGTCTGCCGGAAGCTGGGAAAACATGTTCCCAGAGACATCCAGGTGATTGGGTTTGACGATGTGTATCTGGCATCTCTGACGACGCCGAAGCTGACAACCATCCGTCAGCCCGTGGATGAAATGGCCAGAATCGTAGTGAATCTGCTCCATGAGATGTCAGAAAGTGAAGAAGAAATTCTGCAGCGCAGGATCATTCTTCCTGTTGAACTGATTGAGCGAGAAAGCACGAAAGAGGTGTAAAGGAATCTTACAAAAACCGGAGCTGCTTACAGGAACATGTAAATAATACCTGCAGCGGCAGGATCTGCAGGTGTCCGCGAGAAGTGCAGGCGTCCGTGAGAAGTTTGAATGTGCGCGGAGAGTGCGGCAGTCTGTGCTGCAGCGGAATGTTCAGCGGGAAGCTTTATTCGGCCAGATAGTGCATGAAGGTGGCGGCATCTTCAGGGTTTTTGCTGTTTTTGATGATGGCAGCGTACAAGGGTTTTCCCTCGTCGTTTCCGTCAGTATTGTACATTTCTCCAAAGAGCGTATAATCAAGATCCAGCCCGTAATAACCGTCAACGGCGGTGCTTTCGTCGACTGTTCCGTCGTCCCGGATGGTCATACCCTGCTTTGAAAGGTATGCTTTTCCGGAATCGATGAGTTCCTCCATCTCTTCAGGAGTGAAAGCTTCCTCCAGAGGCATGCAGGCATCGATGATGCAGAGATATTCAAACATATCCGGGTTGCAGATGGCCACATCCATCCGCTGTGAGGCGATGGTCGAGTAGACTTCTATTTCGTGCATATAGTAATAGGAATTTTCATAATCGAAGGGCTGATCCTGATTCAGGTCGAAGGCACCCTTTTTCCCGTCTTTTTTCATCTCGTTCGTTACTTCCCGAAACCAGGAGCTGATACTGTACCCGTTGTTGAGTACGGCACAGACCCGCAGACGGCAGGCCTTCTGCCCGTCAATAAGGAGCCCGGCAAAGATAATTATGAATACGACGATGGAAACACCGAAGAAAATCGGAAGCTTATAGTAATCAAAGATGAAGATAAGCTTATTTTTAAAAGACAGGCTGCGGAACGTGGCCCAGTCACGTTCCATTTCCTGACGGAAGATTGATTTTTTCTTTTCGGGACGACGGTTCTGGCTGCCGTTTTTCTGATTATTCATATTCTCACATCAAATCCTGAATGTTCTTATCATTGATGTCATATTCCGGCTTGTTCTGAGCGTTTTCAGCTGCATTTCCGCTGTTTCCTTCCGGTTCCGGAAGGTCATCCTCTTCTGGATCCGGCATGTAAGGCTTGAAGATGGAAAACATCATGACGGCGCAGAACTGTCCGAGGAGACCGAACATGATGAAGAGAAGAGCGGGCAGATATCGGCAGATAAACAGGCCGGCGAGAATCACAACCCACATGAGAATTGTTCTGGGCAGGTTCTTGATCGAAAGGGTAAAGGCCCAGACAATAAACTGTTTCGTGGTGCGCTCAAAACAGCCGAGCAGCGGAAAGATGTACAATGTAAAGAAAGCCCAGAAGATCAGAAAAACCCCGAAGAAGAAAAAGAAGAAAGAATAGATGCCACGTCCCGCGTTGTAGCAGAGATACATATCAAGGACAAGAAATACACCGATCAGCGTTGTCGGAATTCCCAGGAGCATACCCTGTTTCAGGTTTACTTTGAAGGAATGGAAAAAATCTTTGTGAATGTAGCCGCCGCTCCCGCGCAGCCGTTCCATAAGCGTGTAGAACATGGCGGCCGTTGACGGACCGATCGTAATGATGGGGAGGCAGAAGATGATCCAGAGGATATTGATAATAAACAGATCGAACACCGTGGTCATGGATTTCCAGAATGGATTTTGTCCGTTAAATATCTTGTCCCACATAGAAATGCCTCTCCTCCTGCAAATTCCTCCGACATGAATATTTCAGATAACAATGAAAATGAATGTTTCAGATATCAATACAAACGGATACTTCAGATATCGGTCAGTCTGTTGAACCGAACTTATGCTCAGAACCCCTGTCCGAATACCTGAAATCATCATAACAAACGGGTTGAAAAAAATCAATAAGGATATGTCAAAGGAATGACATATATACTTTAGGCTTTTTAGCAAAAATTTTTTAAAAAGAAATTATTTCGAAACTGTCTATAAGAAAAAAATAAACAGAAGCCGTATATGAAAATGTTTCGAAAACCTTGAAAACCTTGAAAACTGTGGATTTTTCACAAAAACAGAAGAAAAAATAATGACAATATGCAGCGTTGACGGCATCGGCACGCTATACTATAATCCATATGAAAACGTTTTACATATATAAGGGCTGATTTTCAGAATCAACGGCAAAGGTTCTTATAAAAGAAGAAACGGACATCGGGTACGGTGTGGTTTCTGTAAAGCGTTTTTTGTTATTGTTTCCCGTCGGAATAACTAAAATGAAGAAAGGAAAGATGAGGGAATTTATGAAGAAGAAATTGTTAGCACTCGGAATTGCCGGCATCATGATTGCCGGACTTACTGCATGCGGCGGCGGTGCTGCTAAGACGGATTCAGCTGCTGCTTCCAAGGCTGCCGAAAAAGCTGCCGAGGAAGCTGTTGAAGAAGCTGTCGTCGAAGAAGCTGTCGAAGAAGCTGTTGTTGAAGAAGCTGCTGCTGAAGCTGCAGCCGGATCCGGCGAAGAAGTCAAGATCACGATCTTCAATACGAAGAGTGAGATTCAGGACGCTTTCGAGGAAATGGCAGCTGAATACAGCGCAGAACATGATGGCGTGACCATCGAAGTTTACTATTCAAGCGATACGGTAGCTGCGCACCTTGCAAGTAAGTATGCCGCCAACGATCCTTATACCATTTCCATGGTAGACCCCAAAGATATCTATTCTCTGGCACCGGATCATGCAATCGATCTGAGCGATCAGGACTGGGTATCCCATACACAGTATGCGATTTCCGTTGATGACAAGGTCGTCGGTTTCCCGGTCTGTATCGAAGCCCGCGGTGTGATCTACAATGCTGACGCCGTTGAAGCCATCACAGGCGAAACCTTCAATCCGGAAGATTATGCGACTCTTGATGCATTCACAGCTCTTCTTGAGACCATGCGTCAGGGCGGAATCGAAGGACCGACAGCCATTCAGAAGGAAGACTGGTCTCTGTCCGCTCACTACATCCAGGAAGTCTACGAGGAACAGCCCGATGTTCAGAAGTTTGTAGATTCTCTGTATGACGGAAGCGCAGATCTGGTCAACAACGAGAAATTCAATTCCATGATGGACACCTTCGATGTACTGAAAGAGTACAACTACATGAAGGGTGCAGAAATCTCTGCAGAACGTGAGACCTCCGAAGCCATGCTCGCAACAGGTGAAGTTGCGTTCATGTTCGGCGGCAACTGGGACTGGTCCCTGATCAAAGACTTCGAGCCGAGCGAAAACATGGGCATGATGCCGGTTCCGCAGAATATGGATGACGGTACCAACGAGATGCTCGTAGGCGGCGGTTCCAAGATGTTCTTCATTGACAGCTCCGACAAGACCTCCGATGCACAGAGACAGGCTGCGAAAGACTTCCTGAACTGGCTCGTATTCGATGAAGCCGGAAATGAATTCCTGACAGTACAGTGTGCTGTTATCCCGGCCTTCGACAACATCGATACATCTGCTCTTGATCCGCTGTCAGCAAGTGTTAAGGAATATGCCGACGCAGGCGCTCTGGTTCCGAACTATGACTACGATCCGGATGACCACATCCCGTCAGTCGGCGCTTCCATGCAGAAATATCTTGCCGGCGAAATCGATCGTCCCACTCTTGCTACAGAAATCAGCGATTACTGGAAAAACGCAAAAAGACCGTCATAAGACAAATCAGAGAAACCTCTCATTGTAATTATTCATAATGCCTCGTCAGAGCCGTCAGGCTCTGGCAGGCACTTTTTCGGGGGTTAGGACATGAATACAAATACAATGTCTTATAAGACAAAACAATTCCTGATGTTTGCAGGAATACCGACCTTTGTCTTTGCCGCGGTTGTGATCGTGCCGTTCGTATACGGCCTGTATCTGACCTTTACAAGCTGGGACGGTGTTTCGCTGCAGAAACCGTTCGTCGGTCTGCAGAACTACATACAGGCATTTCAGGATTCGGCCTACTGGCAGTCGCTGGGAAGGACCATTATCTATACCATAATCGCCGTTATCCTTGTCAACGTCGTTGCTTTCCTGCTTGCTTTCCTGGTAACGAGCGGCGTGAAAGGACAGAACTTCTTCCGTGCAGGTTTCTTTGTTCCGAACCTGATCGGCGGTATCGTTCTCGGTTATGTATGGAAATTCGTTTTCAACCGTGCTTTCGTAGCTATCGGCAAATCCATGAATATTGACGTACTGAAATCCTCGTGGCTTGCTACGACCGGCGGTGCCATGTTCTGTCTGATCATCGTATCCGTATGGCAGTACGCCGGTTATATGATGCTGATCTATGTAGCAGGCTTTATGAGTGTTTCAAAAGACGTCATCGAAGCAGCCAAGATCGATGGATGTACGAACATGCAGACCATCGTCCGTATTTCGGTTCCTTTGATGGTGTCTTCTTTTGTACAATGCCTGTTCCTGACGCTGACGCGATGTTTCATGGTCTACGACGTGAACCTGTCTTTGACGAAGGGTGAACCCTTCAACAGTACGGTCATGGCGGCCATGCACGTTTACAACAAGGCGTTCACATATAAGGACTTCGGTGTAGGTCAGGCGGAGGCACTGATCCTATTTGTTGTCTGTGCAATTGTAGGCGTTATTCAGGTATATGTAGGAAAGAAAGCGGAGGTGTCAGCATAATATGGAAATATTAAATGAAAAAGCTGCACGCAATCAGAAGATTGCCTCTGTGATAAAGATTATTGTCCTTATTGTTCTGTTCATCTGCTTTATCTTTCCGTTTTTCCTGGTTATCATTAACGTCTTCAAGACAAAAGCAGATATTACCATTGATCCGTTAGCTCTGGTCGGCAGTCATGGGTTTACGCTGGCAAACTTCCCGAACGCCATGGAGAAGATGAATTTCTGGCGTTCGTTCGGAAACTCTGCTCTGATCACGATCGTTGCGACGGTCTTTACACTGCTTCTCTCTGCGATGGCAGCCTATGTCCTGGTTCGTAACAAATGGAAAGCCTGCGGTCTGTTATTCGGACTGATGATCGCTTCCATGGTTATTCCGTTCCAGGTTCTGATGATCCCGCTGGTATCTTTGTACGGCGGTATCCTCAATCTGCTGAACCACAGGGCGACGCTGATTTTCATGCATGTCGGTTTCTCCATGTCAATGGCGACCTTCATGTTCCACGGTGCTATTAACACAAACGTTCCGATTGCTTTGGAGGAAGCGGCAAAGATCGATGGCTGCAGCCGTTGGCAGACCTTCTGGAAGATCGTTTTCCCGCTTCTGAAACCCACGATCGCGACGGTGGCGATCATCGACGCGATGGCGTTCTGGAACGACTACCTGCTTCCGTCTCTTGTGCTTGCAAAGAAGGAACTCTATACGATTCCGATTGCAACGCAGGTTTTCTACGGAACATTCTCGACAGACCTCGGACTGATCCTGGCGGCTCTCCTTCTGGCTATGCTGCCGATCCTGATCCTGTACATCTTCTTACAGCGCTACATTGTGGAAGGCGTTACATCGGGTGCTGTCAAATGAGTTGTTTTTGATCGTGAGATCAGGGGGTTGTGCGGAGCATTCCAGACAGCCCCCTTTTTTACTTCACAGGAGACTTTGCCAAAATCCTCCGTCAAGACCCTCCGCCAAAATCCTTCGTCAAAACCTTTCGGAAGTGCACACTCGCAGAAAAAGAAATATACTGCTGCCGCATCCACATCTGGTCCGGCGTCTTGCAGGCAGAATTTTTTCTTACAGCATATAAGGATGGAATACATGAAAGACAGGACAGATTCAGAAGAGTTCGTTTCGGCTGAAAAGAAAACGAGCGTGACGCAGAAAAACCGGAAGGCAGGCTGGGAAGCGGCGCTTAAGGAATTGAAGCGTATTACCGGTATTACTTTTTTTACGGATGTGCAGCCGGAAGAGGCAACACAGGAGATGGTCGATCATCTGCGGTCTCTGATTAATGCCTATAAGGAAAAGAACAGCCGGGATGACGTGATGAAGCGCTGGATTCTCGGCCGTATTTCCGAAGAGGAGTTTATCGATCTTGCTCCGAAGTGTCATATCCCGCTGAAGGAAAAGCGGATACTGTATCTTGTTTCCGTAAGAGAAGATCTTCTGGACGGCATTCTGGATATTCTTCAGAAAATGTTTCCGCATTATCCGGACTTCCGGATGATCCGGATCCGGTCTTCCCAGATCGTTCTGATCCAGACGGTCTCCCGTACGGATATGATGCCCCAAAAGGAAGCGTGTATGCTTTACGATCTTCTTACCAGTGAGACCATGACCCCGGTAAAACTTGCATACAGCAGGATCTCCGAAAATGCGGGAGATCTTCCGCAGCTGTATCGGAAAGCCTGCTTCTGCATGGAAGTCGGCGAAACCTTTTTCCGGAATAAGGATGTTTACGGATACGATGACCTGGGATTGGGGCGCCTGCTCTATGCCGTACCGGAGGAACACTGCGAAGACTATCTGGCAGAAGTGCTGAAGGATGAAGCCTTTCTGCAGAAGACGTCATCCGTTTTTCAGGAAGATATGCTGCACACGGTCAACTGCTTCCTCGATAACAACCTGAACATTGCCGAAACGGCCCGTCAGCTGTACGTGCACCGAAATACGCTTCTTTACCGGATCGATCAGATCCAGCGTGAAACAGGACTGGACATCCGGCAGTTTCATGATGCAATGAAATACAAGCTGATTTCCATGATCTTATTGAAAAAGGCAGGAAACATCTGAGATAAATGAAAGTTCCGCAGGCAGATTACGGAAGTTCTGATGAAATCAAAAAACGGAAGTAAATGAAAAGCCGGCACCGGTTTATGTGACTTTTGCCTGCGAAAAATATACAGTAATGAATGAAAATTATCTGAACGGAAAACAGATCTTACAGGATGGATCATATGACAGCTGATGATTATAAAAAAGCCTTAAAAGCAGGAAAAAAATCCTATCAGACCCGCCGCATCAACGGACAGCCGCCGACACTGCCGGTTCTTGATGAGATCGTTTCTTCCATAAATATCGTAGCACAGGTCAATCTGGGACTGATCAATATTCCGCTGGAGCAGATCAACGGGACGAAGACATTCGGACGCAGTCAGGCCTTTGCGCCGAATTATATGCCGCTTCTCGAACCGGAATCAGAGTTTGCGGATAAGTGGATCGCACTCGGAACCAGCCAGCAGCGCGAAGGAATCCGTGAACCCATCAAAGCTTATGAATTCATGAATGAATTTTATGTGGAGGAGGGAAATAAACGCGTCAGCGTTATGAAATATCTGGAGGCGGACAGCATTCCCGGTGAGGTGATCCGGCTTCTGCCCCGGCGGACAAAAGACAGAGAGGTTGTAGCCTATTATGAGTTTCTGGATTTTAATGAGCTTTCCGGACTCTGCAGGATCGAATTTCAGAATCCGGGAGACTATCAGAAACTGATACGTCTTCTGGGATTTTCCGAGACAGAAGAGTGGACAGAACAGGAAAAAAGGGATCTGGATTCGGCTTTTTACCGCTTTTCGAAAAGTTTTTCGGAATATTATAAGGTGAAGGATCGCAGAAAACGCAGCAAGGCTTTTCTTTCGTTTCTCACCATCTGTGATTTTCAGGTCATAAAAGAATGGTCGGATACGGAACTGAAGCAGAAGATCCTGGCCTGCGACAAGGAATTTATGTCATTCCGTGAGGAGGATTCGGTCATATTAAATATGGATCCGGTTCCGGCGAAAAAATCTCTGTTTCCCCTTCTGTTCCCTCTTCCGAAAAAAAGGCAGCGTGTGGCTTTTGTTTACGATGAAATGCCGGATCAGTCCTCCTGGATCTATGCGCATGAACTGGGCAGGCTGTATCTGGAACATACCTTCCCGAAGGAGATCGAAACGTCCGTTTATGTCTGCAGTGACATGACGCAGGTGGAAAGTGTTCTGACCGGCATCAGGGAATCCGGCTGCAATATCATTTTTACGACATCACCGGCTTTTGTTGCGGGAAGCGTAAAGGCTGCGGTGGAAAATCCGGATCTCTGTATATTTAACTGTTCGCTGACAACGCCGCATCGTTCGATACGAACCTATTATGCAAGGATGTATGAAGCGAAATTTCTGATGGGAGCCATTGCGGGTGCCATGGCGAAAGAAGGAAGAATCTATTATCTGGCTGACATGCCGATCAACGGAACCATTGCCTCCATCAACGCCTTTGCGTTTGGTGCGAAGATGATCAATCCAAGGGCCAGGATCTGGCTGGACTGGCTTTCCGCAAAAAAGAAACAGATCGATGAAACGGAACGCTTTGAGGTATATTCCGGAAAGGACCTGAGCGTGGGAGAAGATGACCGCTGGCAGACGGGCCTCTACCGCATAAAGGATGACCGGATCGAACGGCTTGGCGTTCCGGTATATCATTGGGGTGTGTTTTATGAAAAGCTGATCCGGAGCGTGCTGGACGGAACCTGGAGCCGCGATGAAAAGAAGGAACTGAAAACGATCCATTACTGGTGGGGGATGTCAGCAGGTGTGCTGGAGGTTTTTTTCTCCAAAAATCTTCCTATCGGTACACGTCGTCTGATCACACTTCTTCGAAAAGAGATCAGCAGCGGAGGCTTCAATCCGTTCAGCGGCATACTGTATTCACAGGAGGGCGTCGTGCAGGATAAGATGGAAGAGATCCTGCAGCCGGAGGAAATTGCCAGCATGAACTGGCTGGCGGAAAACGTGACCGGTTCCATTCCGAAAGCAGAAGAGGTAAAAAAGAAGGCCCTTCCTGTTGTGGAAGAACAGGGGGTTATAAGCTGAAGATGAAGATCCTTGTCGTATCGGATAAAGAATCCAGAGCTCTCTGGGATTATTATACGCCGGACAAGCTGAAGGATGTGGAACTGATTCTTTCCTGCGGGGATCTGGATCCGCGCTATCTGTCATTCCTGGTTACGATGGCCAATGTGCCTGTCTTTTATGTACACGGAAACCACGATGGCCTGTATCGTGAGGTTGCACCGGAAGGCTGTGTCTGCATTGAAGACCGCATCGTGCAGTATAAGGGACTGCGCATAGCGGGTCTGGGCGGATGTATGCAGTATAACGGAGGAGAGCATCAGTACACGGAAGAGGAGATGCACAGAAGATGCGTGAAGCTGGGTCGGAAGATACAGCATCAATATATTCTGGACCGTCTGAACAGGCGGGAGGCGAAACGAAGCATTGATATCTTCGTGACGCACGCTTCACTAAGAGGTATACAGGATGCAGAAGATCTGACGCATCATGGCTTTGAAAGTTTCCGTATGTTTCTGGACAGATGGCATCCCGCCTATATGCTCCACGGACATGTACACGCAAACTACAGCTGCGGCGCGGAGAAGATCAGCCGGTACGGGGAGACGCAGATCATCAATACATACGAAACATTTCTGCTGGAAGTGTGAAATAAAAGCCGTATACGAGAGCCCGAAGTCAGAAGAGTCTGCCTTGACCGACCGGAAAAAGCCGGATCCCGGAAATCAGAATATCCGGTGAAGCTGTATCCGGTAATAAAAGTGTACGGGAACAAAATGGCTGCCGCCGGATTTCGAATCCGGCGGCAGTTTGTGTGGAGTAATTTATTATGAAAACGGAGCAATCTATCAGTTTGTGATGACCATCTCGGTTTCCTTATCAAAGACATGAACCTTATCCATGTTCAGTGAGAAGTGAGCGGAGCTTCCGATTCTCAGCTTCGTATCGGAAGTGGTTCTTGCGGTCATCTGCATTCCGTTCAGATCGAAGTAAATGAATACTTCCGCACCGAGCAGCTCGTAGAATTTTACTTCTGCGGGAATCGTAGAGGCGCTGTTCGGATCCTTGGCTTCGTTAACGTTCTCGGGACGAATGCCGAGGACGACGGTCTTGCCGGCATAGCCGCCTTCGATGAGCTTTTCGGCCTTTTCGGGCGGAAGTTCGAAGCTGCTCTCTCCGATCTGGAGGGTGACCTGCTTGCCGTTGACGTGGCAGACGGCATCAAAGAAGTTCATCTGCGGAGAGCCGATGAATCCTGCCACGAAGAGGTTGCAGGGTTTGTTGTAAAGGTTGGTCGGGGAATCGACCTGCTGGACGATACCGTCTTTCATAACGACGATACGGGTACCAAGCGTCATGGCTTCTGTCTGGTCATGTGTAACGTAGATGATTGTGGCGCCAAGTCTCTGATGGATTTTGGAGATCTCCAGACGCATCTGAACTCTCAGCTTCGCATCCAGGTTGGAGAGAGGTTCGTCCATGAGGAAGACCTTCGGCTGACGGACAATGGCACGCCCCATGGCTACACGCTGTCTCTGACCGCCGGAAAGAGCGTTGGGCTTGCGGTCCAGGAGTTTTTCAAGGTCGAGGATACGTGCAGCTTCACGAACCTTTTTGTCGATCTCATCACGCGGAACCTTGCGGAGCTTCAGAGAGAAGGCCATGTTGTCATAAACGGTCATATGCGGATACAGAGCGTAGTTCTGGAAAACCATGGCGATGTCACGGTCTCTGGGCTCAATGTTGTTCATCAGCACGCCATCGATCTTGAACTCACCTTCAGAAATGGATTCCAGACCTGCGATCATACGAAGGGTCGTGGATTTTCCGCAGCCGGACGGTCCGACAAAGATGATGAATTCCTTGTCTTCGATTTCAAGGTTGAAATC
>JABUSX010000403.1 GCA_021442545.1 Eubacterium sp.
CAACAATACGTTTCAGCTGCGAACCGTATTTTCTCCACATCTTTTTCAGGAGGAACGATATGAACATGATCAGGAAAGCTGTTAAAAATGTTAAAACGAAAAACCAGATAAACCTTTCTTTGTAGGTTGCATCCGCAAACATTCTCGGCACCACTTTCAGCCAGGCATAATGTCCCAGATAAAGTGAATAACTGAGAACTCCCAGAAAACTGAACAGCGGATGCGTCAAAATCCTGCTGATATAATCTGCCTTTGCGAAAGTAAGCGTTATACAAACAGCAAATATCACAATAATCAGCCATGCCCAATGTCCGCTTTGATGTTTCCACAAATAGACAGTTGATCCCAGGAGACCTCCCACAACAGTCACTGTAAAAATCACACGCATAAACACGGTGAATTTAATGGATGAAAGCCAGTCTGCAACACGAAAACATACCGTTCCCAGGCTGATTGCCATCAGCGCCCTGAACATTCCCTTGAAGTAAAATCCCATCCAGTGATGCGGTCCTGACAGAGAACTCCAGGTCTGGTAGGAATAACCCAGCATGAAAAGAACAAGAAGCGGTCCCACCACAAAAAACCATATGTTTTTTAATTTTCGCATGATCGGATACAAAGCAAGCATTACGGTCAGCATAGCTGCGATATACCATGTGACCGCATTAGGTGAGTAAAGATAAAGTCCCGTTTCCGTACAAAAGAACAACGCCCAGACTGAATCTGCCAGCTGCTTGAATATATCCTGCTGAACACCAATATGAAGAAGAATAAAACTAATGATCCATGCAACATAATAATTCGGCATCAATCCGCAGAATTTCTTTTTAAAGAAGGATAATGTGTCTCCGGCAATGGAATTACACGTTTCGGAAATGACCCCGTTTTTCGTTGAAGCCTCAATGTCCCTCATTACCGTTTTTCCCAGAAGAACGCCGCTTATTATAAAAAAGAACTCAACGAATACCGGGTCTGCAATCACATAGGAAATCTCGCCTTTTCTTGCGAATTTCTGAGTGTGATACAATATGATCATTAACGACGCCAGAAACTTATACAGATCCAGAGCGCCATTCCTGCTTTTTAACGTATTTGTTTTTATTAATGCCGTCATCTTTTCTCCAATCCAACCGCATATCCGTATTCGATATTTTTATGCTTTTCGTACCAATCTCAGAAGTAAACCATAAACACAGCATCCCTGCTGCACGGATCCTGTGAGAAACTTTTAACTCATGATCATGTTCCGGAAAACTTTTTCAGGTATTCTTCCTCATTCAGAAGATTCGGACAATTTTTCCTGATGATCCCCAAAGCCGCCTGAACAGCTTCCTCACTGTTCCCTTTCTCCAGAATCCTTTCAAGCTTTTCTTTCTGTTTCTGTTTCTTTTCCTGGTTTACGATCTGCATTCTTTTCTGGTATTCCAGAGCCATTTTCCCAATTTCCGCTCTGTCTTCAGGCAGATGTTTCGTTTCCAGAAATTCTTCATATGCATCACAGCATTCTTCTACATCTTCCGAAAAAATAATCTGATTACCGTGATCCAGCCAGAGAACTTTATTGCAAAGCTCCCTGACCTGCTTTATGGAATGTGACACAAGAATACCTGTAATGCCGCTGTTCAGGATGCTTCGCATTTTATCGCCGCTCTTTTTCTTGAAAGAACCATCTCCAACACTTAAAACTTCGTCGAGTATCAGTATATCCGGATTGAGCAGACAGGCTATGGAAAATGCGAGACGGCTCTTCATGCCGCTTGAAAGCTGTTTAAACTCGTAATTCTGAAACTCCTCCAGCTCTGCAAAGGCAATAATTTCCTCGTATTTTTCATCCATGAATTTTTCGGTGTAGCCCAGCATGGATCCGCGGAAATAGGTATTTTCCTTGACCGTCATCTGTTTATCGAAACCGCTTGCCAGTTCCAGAAGAGCCGCAATACGGCCATGAATCGTGATTTTCCCTTCCTTGGGCTTCATAATTCCGGAAATGGCTTTCAGAAGAGTACTCTTCCCTGCGCCATTGCTGCCGATAATACCCAGCATATCTCCCTTTTCCAGAGAAAATGTGACATGCCTGTCTGCCCAGAACTCTGAGACATGATAGCTCTTCGTCAGTTTCTTCATGATAAATTCTTTTAATCCGATGGCCTTAATGTCACCGGTGATATAACGAATGCTGACATTCTTGCACTCTACGGTCGGCATATCAAAACCTCTCTTTTTTGCAAACAGCCCCTGAGCAACGATTTCTGACGCTAAAAACAATTACATATGATAAACAAATTTCTGATTCATTCGTTTGTATATGAGTCCGCCGATCAATACGGTAAGAATCGCATACGCGGCACACAAACTATGATGCTCCGGTGATGGAATGACTCTGTCAATTACAATTAGTCGGAAATAACGGATAATGACGTATACCGGATTAAACATAAACAACTTCTGTGTTGTAGGACTGAACGAATCTATATTGTAGAATATTGCAGACAGATACTGCAGCAGCATCAGAAAAACCGTATACAGGTACTGAATATCTCTGAAGAAAACAAACGCTCCGGAAAGAATCAGTCCAACGCCTATGTTCAGAACGAGAAGCCAGAAGATCGGATAGACAAGCAGGATCATTTTCCATGAAAATGTGATCTGATCGATTGCACAGAAAATAAAGAAAACACCCAGCGTCAATGCAAAATTCAACAAAGACGACACATTTCTGGAAAGCAGGAACAGATATTTCGGAACATTGATCTTTGTAATGATCCCCGCATTTCCCATAAGACTTGACATACCATTCGTCGTTGCTTCACGGAAATAATGCATGACCAGATTTCCGCAAAACAGATATGTCGTGTAATGTTCCATCGTACGACCGAAAAACTGAGTGAACACCAGACGCATTACAAGAAGCGTCAGCAGCGGAGAAATGACGCTCCAGGCCATTCCGAGTACAGTTCGTTTATATTTTTGATTAAAATCTCTTTTAACCAGCTGTTTAAAAAAGAAGGAGTGTTCCGACGTCTTACGCAGAATGCGACGCAATGTTTTTTTCACGTTTTTCCCCTCAAAGCGTTTTTATTTATATTCCAGTTCCCGTTTCACTGCAAGAAGTGCACTTTCTATGACCTTATCCATATCATAGTAAGTATATTGTCCAAGCCTTCCGCCGAAAATAACGTTTTTTTCTTTTTTCGTCAATTCTTCGTACTCTTTGTACAACGCCTTATTTTTTGCATCATTTACCGGATAATACGGTTCGTCACCGGGCTTCCACTCAGAACTGAATTCCCGGCTGATCACAGTCTTCGGTAAATCATCTCCCGTTTCATCTTTGCCGAACTGAAACCATTTATGCTCGATAATCCTTGTCCACGGGGTTTCCGCATCGGTATAATTCATAACGGCATTGCCCTGATAATTCGGAATATCCAGCAGTTCATCTTCGAATCTTACCGTTCGGTATTCCAGGTGCCCGCGGCAAAAATCAAAATAGGAATCAACCGCCCCGGTAAACACGATCTTTCCTGCCATACCATCCCACTTTTCCTTTTCGGAAAAATAATCTGTTTCCAGACAAACCTCAATTCCTTCCATCATGCTGGCGACAAGTTTCGTATATCCGCCGATGGGAATTCCCTGATACAGTGAATTGAAATAATTGTTATCAAAGGTCAGTCTTACAGGAAGACGCTGAATAATAAATGCCGGCAGCTGATCGCAGGGACGTCCCCACTGTTTTTCCGTATATCCTTTGATAAGTTTTTCGTATATATCCGTCCCAACAAGGCTGATTGCCTGTTCTTCCAGATTTTTCGGTTCTGAAGTGATACCGGCTCTCTTTCTCTGTTCTGAAATGATTTTTCCGGCTTCCTCCGGCGTTTTCACACCCCACATTGTGTTAAAGGTATACATGTTGAAAGGGAGCGAATACAGTTCCCCTTTATAATTTGCCACCGGCGAATTTGTAAAGCGGTTAAAATCCGCAAACAGATTCACATAATCCCAGACCGTCTTATTGTTCGTATGGAAAATATGCGCGCCATACTTATGAACATGTATCCCTTCAATTTCCTCTGTATAAACATTACCGGCGATATGCGGTCTTTTATCGATCATCAGAACCCTTTTTCCGGCCAGCTTTGCCTGATGTGCAAAGACCGCCCCGAAAAGTCCTGTTCCGACAATTACATAATCATACATCATCTGGTTTCCTTCACAAGAGACCTTCCAAACTGAAAGATCCATGCATCTTAATGATCAGTAACCGTATGCATCACTGACTCAAAATGGTACAGTTTCAAAACAATTTTACTGATTTTCTTTAATTGCTCTTTTCGTTTTATCATTATTTTAGAAAATCAATCCATGTGAATACTACCATAACAAGGGCAGAGTAGCAATAAATCCGCTCCACTCTTCATTTGGACTTCCTCACTTCTGGCTTCCCCGTCGAACCCATGTTCTGATTCCGAACATTTCCTGCTTTGCTCATACTCAGAAGGGCCGTTTCACCCGCAAAGCTTCTTTTTTATTTCTTCGACTGTTTTCACAGATGCACATCCGTCATCCCAGCATCCCATTTTATCGAGAAATGAATCGCATGCATTTTTATATTTCTGCTCATCAAACCCTCGTATGGAATCCACAAGTTCCTGTTCATCTGCGGATGCAGGAAACGGAAATTCATGAATCGGCAGAATAAGCCCCCTGTCCTTTTCCGCATATCGATGCAGATCGGCCGCATAAACAAAAGCCGGTCTTCGGCTGTGTACATAATCACAGATCCAGCTGGAATAATCCGTGATCCCGACGTCTGCTGCAGTCAACAGTTCCTGTATATCCGGATAATCACCTGCATCCTTTACAATATCCGGCAATTTACAACTGCCCGGTATGCTTCGGGTTCTGAAATGAAAGCGAACCAGCACGACCCATTTTCCGCCAAATTTTTCCTGCAATGCATCAATCAGTTTCTGGTAGGAAAGAGCATAGGGTTTTAAATCACCGTCATCCCGAAACGTTGGTGCATACAGACAGATCTTCGTATCCCCGGAAATTCCAAACCACTTCCTCAGCTTCTGTTCGATATCCTTCTTTTCCTTTTCGTCTTTCAGGAAAAAAATATCATTCCGAGGGTGTCCAAACTCCCAGATCATCGTTTCTTTCCAGAACGATTCTCTGAAAAAATGATTGTCGAAAGTGCTGTTTGAAAGAATTGCGTCCGTCTGCCGTGCTTCTGTTTCAGCCAGATACACCCACCGTTTATCACGGTTTGAAGCTGCTCCGATCTTTTTCATTCCCAGAGAACCGTGCCATGTCTGTATCAAAATCTGATTTTTTTTCTTCGGATACTTTAAAGTAGCCATGTTGATTGCATTATCAACAATGATTTTTGCCGAACTGATCTCTTTATAAAAAGAAACGGAATTCCGTTTCACCGGTTTTACCTGATCAGGAAAAGAACTATCTTCTTTTTTCGGAAGTTCATAAACACCCCAGACAAGCTTCAGATCCAGCCCCTGTCGGATTATTTCACTGCAGATAGCTTTCGGGTTGCAGTCATAGTTACCCGAAAAAGTCAGGAAAAGTATCTTTCGATCATCCACCGGAAAAAATGGTCTGAGAATACGGATTCCCAAAAAAGTAAGGGCTTTTACCAGCACATACAGCACAGTGGAAAAAAGTCCCTTTTCTGAAATCATTTTTCGAATTTTCCGCACGACCGGCTACCCCGCTTCTTTCTATCGACACGCAAATCTTCCGGATCTGATCTCGTCCGTTATATATTCCCGATATTCATCATGAACCCAAACCTTTTCATCATGATCTTTGACCGGGTGCATGTAATCTCCAAAGTCTCCTTTTAAAATCGTATCATAGTCCGCAGAAACCATCAGTTCCGTATCGGCAAACGGCAAAATCACATACTCATCCATTACCTCTTTGGGATAAACAAGCTTCATTCCTATATATCGATCATTTGATCTGTGAATATAAATACCTTTCCCCTGAAAACTCTGCCGGATCTTTTCGGCAAAGCGATATTTTCTTTCCTGAGAGAACGGTTTTCCGATCAAATAAAGTAAATAAATAGAGCCATACTTTATCCTGGAAAAGAGCTTTCTGTGTTTTGTCAGTTCCATGGTCGTTTTGTTTTTTAAAATACCCAGACAGAAAACAAGAAGTGCCTTCTTTACCTTCCTGACCCTTGGTTTTTCTGATATGCCATCATAGATAAACAAATCGATCCAGACGGCAGGCTGGTTTTCCCGCAGCATCCACAGCTGCGGAAACGGATTGTGGCATTGCGTAAAAAGAAAACGTTCTCCTTCTCCGGCTTTAAACAGAACGTTGAGATCCTGACCTTCCATAAGCTTCAAAAGCTTATTGTAAAAAGCCCTCGTCATGGCAACATCGATATCATCATCCCAGGGGATAAATCCCTTCTCACGGATAATGCCGATCATAGTTCCCCCATGAACCGTATACCTGATTTCATTTTCCAAACACACCTCATGAAACCTTTTCATGAGGTGCAGCATTTCATCATGGAGTTCATTCAAATTATACATATATGTCTGACCCGAGCAGATTCTGCTCACTTCCTACACGATCTGTTCTTCCTCCAAATACCGCAGGGTTCTTGCAAATCCCTCTTTCACTCCGTAACGGGGGTTCCACCCGATCTGCCTTATTTTTTCACTGCTCAGGATTCCCGCTGTAAAGGGTGCCGTTCCCTTCGTTCCTCCTTCCGGAATATCGAAGACCAGCTTCAGTCCCCTCTCCGGGTAGATCTGAACCATAATCTCGGCAAGTTCCCTGATCGTGACCTTTGCATCTTCGTTCCCGACATTGTAAACATAATCCGGTGCATCCAGAAGAATCATGAACATACCTGCAATGGCATCCGCAATGTACGTATAGGTTCGTAAAGCTGTTCCTTCACTCTTCAGTACTATGTTTTCATGATGGTACACATTATTCAGAAAATCCGCCTGAACTCTTCCGTCATAAATGGACATTCCGGGACCGTAGGTGTGTGCCAGCCTCACGATCCGCGCATTCAAACCATATTCTTCACGGAAAGAAGCACACATGGTTTCTGCTGCCTTCTTACCCTCACTGTAACAGGATCTCGGATTCAGCTGATCCACAAACCCGTATGTATTCTCCCGGAAAAACTCCTGTCCTTCATAAGGCTGCCCGTAAATTTCTCTGGATGAAATAAAAAGATAACCCTCTGCCTTCTTTTCCTGTGCCAGACTCAGTGTATAAAAAGTCCCCAGCGTGTTTGCGGCAATCGTTTCAACGGGATTATTCTGCATGATAAGCGGGCTTGCCGGTGAGGCTGCATGAATCACATAATGAACATCCTCTTCTATACAGACCGGACAGACAACATCATGGATAAGAACAGAAACATCCTCCCTGTTTCTGACATCCGGAGCAAGCTTTCTCTCATCCCGAACCATGCAGAGAACACGAATCTTCAGATCATACGTATCATTCAGCATCAACAGCGTATTGACCATATACGATCCGATCATCCCGGATGCACCGGTTATCAGAACTGTCTTTCCCGCAAGCTTTTTCCATGAAACGGGCTGCGACAGGATATCCAGAAGATCTTCTTTCATAACGGTATTCATTGTATCAACTCCCTGACCGGATCGTATTACTCAACGGATACATTATCGTATCCGAAAATCTGCGCTTCTTCCCTGGCATCCAGAATTGCCTTCATTGCATAGAAGTCATCCGGTGTTGTGATTTTGATGTTTTCATTAGGACCTTCGATCAGGTGCGTCGGCTTTCCGAAATGCTGCATCATCGTACAGCTGTCAACGAAATCCAGGTCCGTTTCTTTTCTGGTATGATCATACAGATCCAGAATCTCACTCAGAAAAAAGCTCTGCGGTGCTCTGGCCAGCCATGTGGCAGACCGGTCAGGCACATTCCGGATATAATACTCCTCATCCACAACCACCACTGTTTCCTTAACCTGTGTCGATGTGATCGCAGAACCGAATTTTTTCACGGATTCAATGTTGTCCGTTATCGTTTTCTGTGAAATTAAAGGTCTCACTCCATCATGGATCAGAACGATATCTTTCTGATCCTTATTCTGTGATCCGGACTGTTCTTTCCCGCATGCCAGCTCTTCCGCAGCCTTCAGACCATTGTATCTGGATTCCTGTCCTGTCGGCCCGCCCGGAACGATCTTAGCCACTTTCCGAACGCCGAATTTTTCAATCAGTTTTTCCAGATAAGGAATCCAATCTTCAACGCAGGCGATCACTATGGCATCAATTTCTTCATGGCAGTCAAATATCTCAAGTGTGTGGATAATAATCGGCTTGCCATAAACCTCAATGAACTGCTTCGGCTTGACCCTGTTGTTCATCCTTTTTCCGACACCGCCGGCAAAGATAACCCCAATATTCATACGGATCCTTTCACTTTTTCTTCTTATTCTGTTCTATGATCAACTGTTTATGATTTCCAGAATCTTATCCGCAATTCTTTCCGAAGCATGTCCATCATCCATACAGCCTCTGGCTTTCAGGAAATCTTCGGTTCTCTTCTGAAAGAGTTCCTCATCAAATGCCTTAATATTCCGGACAAGTTCTTTGCAATCGACTGCAATCGGGAAAGGTGTCGTATCCAGCGGATAGTAAAAATCACGATCTTTTACATACTGCTCCATATCATCACCGGTGATGATAAAACCGGGTTTTTTCAGCAGGATGTAATCAAATATCCAGCTTGAATAATCCGTGATTCCGACATCCGTGATAAGCAGGATATCCTGCATATCCGGATACGGAGTTGCATCCACAACATAGTCCGGAAGATTTTCAACCCATTCCCTGCTGAGTGCTTTTAATCTGGAATGGAAGCGCAGCAAGATCAGCCACTCTCCTCCGAAACGTTCCTCCAATGCCTCCTTCAGTTCATCATACTGCAGCGGTATCGGACTTTCCGTCTGTCCGTCTCTGTGCGTCGGTGCAAACATTGCAATGTGCTTATGGGTATCTGTAATCCCCAGTTCCTCATACACCTTGCTCTTGATCTTTAATGCTTCTTCACTGTCCGGATTCAGCAGTATATCATTGCGTGCGTGTCCGTATCTCAGTATGGGAATCTGATCTCCCCAGTAACTGGTATGAAAGACATCTGTTTCAAAATCACTGTTGGAGATCAGATAGCTGGTATACTTCTTACTCCACTTTGCATTCTTCTTCCAGATCTTATCCATGACAATGTTCCCGTCAAGCCTTTTGATACCGAGGGAACCATGCCAGGTCTGCATGAGCACCTGGTCTTTTTTCAAAGGAATCCGCATGCGCGCCAGATCGTGTGCGTTATCAACAATCACTTTTGCGGAAGCAACCGCTCTGTAAAACTCAGGTGTGCCCCTTTTAACAAGATTCAGTTTTTCCGGATAATCTGAGGAACGATACCGGCCTCTCGTATGCCAGAAAAGATTTATCTCATTATCATCACTTCTTTTGAGCAGTTCCTCAGTTATTGCTTTCGGATTACAGGTATAGGAACCCTGAAAGGCGATCATCATAACATTTTTCTGTTCCGTAGGAATCTTTTTCAGTCTGTGATTCCTTTTCATCCGCCTCAGCGGCACCACGCATGACTTAACAAAACCTTCATCTTTAAAAGAAAGATCCTTGACTTCGTAAGGACTTTCTTTCACTGTTTTTACAAAATCGCAGACATAACGAAATGTTTTTTCCTTTAACCGGTTCCGAATATCCTGATCATAGCTTGAATGGATCTGCTCTTCGATTTTATCCACGATCGTTTTTACATCCAGATCATCTTCCTCAAAATAGCAGTCCGGTTTTCCGATCATGTTCGCAAACATTTTTGTCTTATTGTTCCAGATCAGTCCGACAACCGGAACATCCAGTGAATAAGACGTGATGCAGGCATGAAGACGTGCTCCAAACACACAGGAAAAATTACTGATCATGTTCAGCATTTTCCTTGTACTGGTCGTTCGCTTCAAAAGTTTTGACGAATCCAGACCCAGCGTGCGGATCAGATACTTTCCTAATTTCTGATCAACTCTCATTCCGTTCGAGAACAAAAGGAAATCCATATTTCTTTTCTGCATTTCCTGGATCAGCGAAACATAGAAAGCCTTTATTTCTTCTGCATCTTTCTTATTTCCATAATGTGTATAAATACGAGGATTGATCAGATTGATTCCGACAACCTGACTTTCCTGTTTTTCGATTCCATAACACTCCGGAGTCCAGAAAGCCGGATCCCCTACCTGATCGATAATGATATCTTTGTTCACAATATAATTGTTTTTCAGAATATCAATATCATCTCTGGTGGTGATTACCTTGACCGGACCGCTGTTAATGCACTTTTTTAATTTCTGGCATCGAAGATCTTTCTCATCATAACCCTCGATCCCCACACCGTTCATCATTACCGGAATGCCAAGTTTTTTTGCCTCGCTCACGATCATCTGCACAAGATAATTCAAACCCTGTGTACGAAACTTTAAAAATCCGCCTCCGGCAAACACGATCGCATCAACATCTTTAAAAGACTCATGATAATAGGACTTCAGCCACAGTTTCCAGAAAGTTTTTTCATATGCGTACCGAAACGCACTCTGGTTGTTATAATAAAAAATTTTATGGGAAACAGCTTTCATTCCTCTTGCTGCTACAAATGAAAGATAGCCGGCACCATTGAAATGATCGGCGGTTTTGGGATATGCATCCACGTGTCTGATTGCAACTTCTTCTCCCGTTTTCCGAAGAAGGTAATCGCTCACTTCACACAATATCGTGTCGCCTGCATTTTCCAGACTGTACAATCCTACCAAAGCGATATTCTTCAATGTCTGCACTCCTTTTTCAAAGCTTTTCTTTCCACATTCAATGTGATATTCTAACAAAAAGCCTGTTTCCCGTCAAACCATGCACCTGCAGGAAGAATAACTTATGACACCCAAAGTATCCGTAATCATTCCGGTTTATAACGCAGAATCCTATTTGAAACAGTGTCTGGATTCTGTCGTTAACCAGACATTGACAGACATTGAAGTCATCTGTATAGATGACGGATCCACTGATGCTTCATATGAAATATGTAAAAAATACGCTTCTGCGGATTCTCGTTTTCAACTGTATCAACAGAAAAATCTCTATGCCGGAACCGCAAGAAACAACGGTATTCGGCATGCATCAGGAGATTATCTGATTTTCTGGGACAGTGATGACTTTTTTGAACTGAATGCCCTTGAGGAATTATACAAATCGATTACGAAAAACCAGGCAGATATCGCTGTCTGTAAAGCGTATCGTTTTCTGGATGAGTTCGGAAAAGGTCATATTGAAAACAGTTACTGCAATATGGACAGGATACCGGAAGGAAATGTCTTTAACAGAACGACAAACGAACAGTTTATATTGAATTTTACGAGTTCTGCTGCATGGAATAAGATGTTTTCCCGTTCATTTATTGATCGATGGAAACTGGAATTCCAGCCATCCAGAACCGGAAACGACTTCTTCTTTGTCATTTCAGCCCTGTGCCTCGCGGAAAGAATCTCCATAGTTCCTGTTCCGCTCGT
>JABUSX010000117.1 GCA_021442545.1 Eubacterium sp.
GTTCCCGGCATTAAGAAGGAAGGAACCTATATAAATCTGGAGAGGCGTCTTTCCAGGCTTGTTCCGGTCATCAGACCCGATGCGGATGAGAAGAACGATTATGAGATCATGTACGGCATTGCAAAGGCTATGGGATTCCGGGATATTGCCGAGCACTGGAAGACACCGGAGGACTGCTTCAATCTGCTGAAGGCCTGTTCGAAAGGACGCCCCTTTGATTTTACGGGAGTGGATTATCATGGCCTTGAATTCTCGCATGGCTGCCAGTGGCCGTTCCGGGAGGGAGAGGTACTGGAAGAGGATGAAAGAAGATTGTTTGCCGACGGCCGGTTTTACAATCCGGACGGCAGGGCAATCTTTCAGTTTGAACCGGTGCCGGAAAATCCGCTTCCGCAGACAGAGGAGTTCCCCTTTATTTTTAATACCGGACGCGGTTCTGTCGGTCAGTGGCACACACAGTCCAGAACGCGGGAAGTGCAGTTTGTTGAAGATGTAAGCACAAAGCATGCTTACTGTTATATTCATACCAGTGTGGCGGAAAGAATGGGTCTTAAGCACGAGGATAAGGTCCTTATGCATTCATGCAACGGGCAGAGCGCCGTTTTCTCTGTCCGCATAACAGATGACGTAAGAGAAGACGAGATCTACGGACCGATCCATTATGTGGAGTGCAACAAGATGACTCCTTCCGTTTATGATCCCTATTCGAAGGAACCTTCTTATAAATCAGCTGTTGTGAACATCGTACCATATAAGGAGGAAAGCTGATGTACAGAATCAAAATTGACAGAAGCCGTTGTATCGGCTGCCTTATGTGTGTGACTTCCTGCTGTATCAGTCATGATACCCATGACGCAAGAAACCGGGTGGTTATTGATTCGGAAACAAGACCGGCGCCGATTTTCTGCAGACACTGCGATCATCCGGAATGTGCGATCACCTGTATGACCGGTGCCATGCAGAAGGATGAAAAAACGGGTTATGTTCTTTATGACAGAGAAAAATGTGCGCATTGCTTCATGTGTGTCATGGCCTGTCCGTACGGGGTTCTGAAGCCGGACGCGGTCTATGAAACAGAGGTTATGAAGTGCGACATGTGCCGTCACAGAAGTGAGGATAATACCGCAAATCCCATGTGCGTTGAAAAGTGTCCGATGCATGCGATTACACTGGTGGAGGTGAGCGGATAATGAATAAAAGATTTGTTGTGATCGGTGCCAGTGCTGCTGGAGTGAACGCAGTAAAGAAATTAAGACAGCTGAATCCCGACGGGGATATTACATTGATTTCCGAGGATGAGGCGATCTATTCCAGGTGTATCCTTTATCATCATCTTAAGGGGATCAGAGATCTGGAATCCATGAACTTTGCAGGCTCTGATTTTCAGGAAAGAATGCGTTTGAACTGGATCAAAGGTGTCAGGGCTGCAGGTGTGCGTCCGGAAGATAAAGTCGTCCTTCTTTCCGACGGAAGAGAAGTGCCCTACGATGAGCTTTGTATCGCAACCGGCTCCCATACGAATTTCCCGCCGATCCCCGGGCTCAGAGAGGGAAAGAATATCATTGGATTCCGGAATTTTTCGGATGTTCTCTGGATCGAGGAACGGATCAGGGATGTGCAGAGCATCTTTGTCGTAGGCGCAGGACTTGTCGGGATCGATGTGATCGCCGGTCTTATACCGTATAAAAAGAAGATCTATGTGGCAGACATGGGGCCCTATATGCTTCCGATCCAGCTCGATGCGTATTCTGCCGGGGTCTACCAGGATAAATTTGCTGCGGAGGGAGTAACCCAGTTTTATCAGATGGGAGCCAGAGAATTCGTCCTGGATGATGAGGGGAACTGTTTCAAAGTGATCCTTCAGGACGGAACGGAGATCCCGGTTCAGATGGTCATTAACTGTGCAGGAGTCCGGTCCAACGTGGAATTTCTTGAAGGATCCGGCATCGAGTGCGACCGTTTCGGACTTGTTTTTGATGAAGAAGGAAGGACCAATGTTCCGAACGTTTACGGCGCAGGTGATGTCAGCGGAAGGAACCCGATCTGGCCGGTGGCCGTAAAGGAAGGAATGGTTGCGGCCTACAACATGTCAGGAATAAAGAGAGACATGAATGATTTCTTTGCTTCCAAGTCCACGATGAACTTTCTGGGGCTTGCGACGATGTCTCTCGGGAATGCCAACAAGTATGATGAAACCTACACGGAAGAGATCCTGATCGATGAGAAAAAGGGTGTCTATAAAAAGATCGTGCATAAAGACGGAAAAATCACAGGCGCTATTCTGCAGGGTGACCTGGCATACTGCGGAATATTGCTTCAGCTCATACGGAATAAAATCGATGTATCAAAAGTAAAGAAATCTCTTTTTGATATTGACTATTCCGATTTCTTCCGGCTCAGAGATAACTTTGAGTTTACGTACGAAGGAGAAAACTGAGGAGAAAAATTTATGGAAAGAATCAAGAAAATGCCCCTTCCGGTGCTCCCGACCTTCGTAGGCGCACTTACACTCAGCAATGTATATGCAGGAATGGGATACCCCCTGATCCGGCATATTACGATGATAACGGCAACGATCGTTCTGATCTGCTATATTATCAAGATCTGTACGAACTTCAAAGGCTGTGCGGAGGAGTATAAAACAGTTGTTCCCTGCAGCCTGTACGCAGCCATATTCATGATCACCATGATCCTCGGAAGCTACTATTACGAGTTCAACCATACGGTCGGGCTCATCATGTGGGGAGCAGCCGTAATCGGCCACGCGATCCATATCGTCGTCTTTACCGTCAGGAATGTGATCATAAAGCGGGATATTCATACGTTTGTACCGAGCTGGTTCGTAACCTACAACGGAATCATGGTCAGCTGCGTCGTCGGAGCCGGCTTTGGTTTGAACAATATTCTCAAAGTCATTGTTTATTACGGAATTATTGTATATCTTGTGATCATTCCCGTTATGATCTGGAGACTCTGCAAAGTTGAAGTCAAAGATGCGGTGTATCACACGATGGCCGTGGTTCTTGCACCCTGTTCCCTGTGCGTGGTAAGTTATCTCAACGTAATTGAGAATCCGAACAGGATACTTCTGTATTTCCTGTACTTCTGCGTTCTGGCTTCTTTGCTGTTTATCATCATCAAACTGCCGAAATTTTTCAGCTACAAATTCACGCCCGGTTTTGCCGGACTGACCTTCCCGATGGCGATCGGGATCGTTGCAACGAATAAGATGTCCGCATATATGGCGAATGTCGCCGGTAATGAGGCACTTGCCGGAGCTTTGAACCAGCTTTCCGGGATTCAGGTTTTTCTTACAACCATGATCATCGGGTATGTCCTTCTCAATTTTGTGATTATGCTGTTTAAGATTGAGAGGAAATAACCGGTATGGTAAAATGAACAGGTCTCTTCGAGCTGTCATTCCTAAGGCATCAGCTATGGAACGGCAGCCGGGGTGTCTCCGGAAACAGAGATGCCTTCCTTTTTGAAAAGAAGAGCAGACAGGATTGCCGATGGGGGAATCTCTGCTTTTCGTATGCAGAGATTCCCCTTTTTGTACCACGGCTGTTTCACTGTCGGAATCGTTATCCAGAATGAAAAATATCGGAGAAAATGTGATCGGAGAAAATGTGACCGAAGAAAAAAGAATCGACAGGAATATTCATGGTATACCGCTGATCTGCTTTACGGGATACAGCAATCAGGGGAAAACAACATTTATAGAGAAGCTGATCCGGATATACAGCAGGAAAGGAATCCGGGTTTCCTACATAAAACACACGCATCATGGGAGAACGGTTTGTATGGATACGGCTTATAAAGATGCAGCTTATGAAGACACAGATTCTGAAAAAACGCCTCTTAAAAATGCGGCTCGTGAAGACCCGGTTTCTGAAGATGATGATTATAAAAAGGCAGAAGGCAAGATCAGGAAGCTGAAGGATACAGAAAGAATGCTTCAGGCAGGATCGGTAAGCAGCAGTCTTGTCTGCGGAAATGAGGACGTTTATGCGGTTCTCGGATCTGTGGATGATTCGGATCTGATCATTCTGGAGGGATTTAAGCATGAGAATTTCAGAAAAGTCCTTGTCACATCGGAAGAGGATAAGCGTAAGTGGCCGGCTGCGGAAGAAGAGTATGTCTGCGTGATCAGCGATAAAAAAGTGAAAACAGAAAAACCATTATACAGAAGGGATGAGGCCGGGCCTTTTTCCCGGTGGTTTTGGGAGAGTGTATGAAGAAAATATCTCTTGAGGAAGCCATTGATCGGATAGAGATCAGGATTAAGGAAACAGAGACCGTCGATCTTTTGGATGGCTTGGGAAGAATTTCTGCAGAAGACGTGAGAGCTTCGGTCAGCCAGCCGCCTTTCGTGAGAAGTGCCATGGACGGCTATGCCTTTGCCGGCATTCCGACTGCCGGCAAAACCTATCGTGTATGCAGGGAAATTTATGCCGGAAACACGGAATGGTGTGAACTTAAAGACGGGGAGACCGCCAGAATCATGACCGGTGCTCCCTGTCCGGCAAACACGACGATGGTCATTCCGCAGGAAATGAGTGATTACGGGGACGAAACGGTTCTGTTTCATGAAATTCCGAAAAGGGACAACATGTGTCCGGTCGGAGAGGATTTCAGGGAGGGTGATCTTCTTCTTCAAAAAGGATGCCGCGTGGATGCGAACGCGGCAGCCTGCATGGCCGCGGCAGGGAGGGAGAAGATATCTGTATACAGAAAGCCCGGAGCGGCTCTGATTGCTGTGGGGGATGAGATCGTGAAAACCGGAACCGTTCTGAGGCACGGGCAGATTTATGAATCGAATCTGCCGTATCTGAAAGCAAGGCTTATGAGTCTGGGTTGTGACATCCTTTCGGAAAGACATGCAGGCGATGAACTTGCTGTTCTCTCATCTGCCATAAAGGAAGCGGCCGCTGCTGCGGACTTTGTGATTACAACAGGAGGGGTTTCTGTCGGAAAAAAGGATCTGATCGAGGCAGCGGTCGAAAAAGCCGGGGGCAGAATTGTCTTTCACGGGATCGATGTAAAACCCGGAATGCCTACCATGTACAGCACAGTGAACGGGACAGGTGTTTTATCTTTATCCGGGAATCCTTTTGCGGCAAGGTGTCTCTTTGAACTGCTGAATCCGTTCGGGAGAACGATCATTTCAGAGGCAGAACTCTCTGAAGGAGAGAGCGGGCCGAGGGCGGTCAGACGTTTTGTGCCGGGATTCTGGGACGGCAGGTCGGTAAAACTCTCTGCCAACAGGAAAAACGGTTCCACAAAGAGCAGTATCGGGAGCAACTGCCTTGCAGAACTGCCTTGCGGCAGCGCCCCGCTCGAACCGGGCAGCAAGGTCAGAATCTTTATTTTTGAAAGGTGAGCAGGATGAGGCTGATAAAAACAACGGAAGCGGAAGGTGCGGTCCTCTGCCATGACATCACCCGGATCATTCGCGGCGTGACGAAGGACGCTGTCTTTCGAAAGGGACATATTGTGACGAAGGAGGATATACCGGTTCTTCTCAGTGTAGGCAAGGAGAATCTGTATGTCTGGGAAAAGGAAGAGGGCATTCTGCACGAGAACGAAGCGGCGGAGATTTTATGTGAACTGTGTCTGAATGAACACATGAGACGATCGGAAGTCAGGGAAGGCAAGATCGAGATCTTTGCCGAATCAGACGGTATTCTGAAGGTGAACGCGGAAGCCTTGAAATGCGTGAACGGTTTCGGACAGATGATGATCGCGTCAAGGCATGGGAATTTTCCGGTTAAAAAAGGTGATAAGCTTGCCGGAACCCGTATTATTCCTCTTGTGATCGAAGAGGAGAAAATGATGACCGTCCGGAACCGTTCACATCTCATTACAGAACAGGAGCCGATTCTGAAACTTCTTCCTTTTGTGCATAAGAAGGCCGGGATCATCACGACCGGAAGCGAGGTTTATCATAAAAGGATTGAGGATACCTTTACACCGGTGATCCGGGAGAAGCTCTCTGCGTTTGATACGACGGAGATTGCTCATGAAGTTTTTGAGGATAATGACAGAACGGTCACGGACGCGATTCTGCGCATGATCCGGGCCGGCGCAGACCTTGTGGTCTGTACAGGAGGCATGAGTGTTGACCCGGACGACAGAACCCCTCTTGCCATCCGGAATACCGGGGCAAGGATCGTGTCTTACGGGGCACCTGTGCTTCCCGGAGCCATGTTTATGCTGGCCTATCTTGAAACAGAGGGCAGAACAGCTGTCATCATGGGTCTTCCCGGCTGTGTCATGTATGCAAAGAGAACGATATTTGATCTGCTGCTGCCCCGGGTGATGGCGGATGATGAAATAACTGCGGAAGAGCTTGCCGGACTGGGAGAGGGCGGCCTCTGTCTGAACTGTGAAATATGCAGCTTCCCGAACTGCGGATTCGGAAAAGGAAAATAATGTATGGATTTTACACATTTTGATGAGAACGGAAATGCCGTAATGGTCGATGTTACGGATAAAGCGGATACGGAAAGAGAGGCGGAGGCATCCGGATCCATAACCATGAGCCGGGAATGCTTTGACAGGGTAACGGAAGGCTCCATGAAAAAAGGCGATGTTCTTGGTGTGGCAAGGGTCGCGGGAATCATGGGGGCAAAGAACTGTTCCGGGCTTATTCCGCTTTGCCACATAATCAATCTGACAAAGCTGTCCGTGGATTTTGAAATGGTTCCGTCCGGCTGCAGGATCGTCGCAAGATGTACGGCGAAGACCACCGGAAAGACCGGTGTTGAGATGGAGGCACTTACAGGGGTATCCGTGGCCCTGCTGACGATCTACGATATGTGCAAGGCAGTTGACAAGGGTATGGAAATTTCGGAGATCCGTCTTGTAAAGAAAACAGGCGGTAAAAGCGGAGAGTATGAGAGACAGGTATGATCGGAAAATCGAATATATGCGGATATCCATAACGGACAGATGCAATCTCCGCTGTACATACTGTATGCCCCACGGCATAAAGCAGGTCGGGATGGAGGAGATTCTCACCTACGATGAGATTCTCCAGGTTGTGCGGGCCGCAGCCGGGATCGGGATCCGGTACATAAAGATCACAGGCGGAGAGCCCCTTGTGCGGAAGGGCTGCACGGCACTTGCCGGCCGGATCAAAGCGGTTCCGGGGATCGAAAAGGTTACGATCACAACAAACGGCGTGGAGCTGTACGAAAATCTGCAGGCTCTCCTTGATGCAGGAATCGACGGAATCAACATCAGCCTCGATACCGTGGATCCGGAGAAGTATCGTACTCTGACCGGATCTGACAGAATCGAAGCAGTACTCAGAGCTGTCCGGGCATGCTGCAGCTGCGGGATCCGGGTCAAACTGAATGCAGTCGTCATGAAGGACACCGAATGGAGAAGTCTCATAGGATTTGCAGAAAATAATCCGGTTGACGTCCGGTTTATTGAAATGATGCCGATCGGTCCGGGCAGAGAATATATGGTAAAAAGAGATATTCTGAACGAGATACGCAGTGAATACCCGGATATGAAAAGGGATGAGGAAGTTCATGGGCCCGGCCCGGCCTGTTATTATTCCATACCCGGTTTCGAAGGAAGCATCGGATTTATCAGTGCGGTTCATGACAAATTCTGCGGTCATTGCAACAGAATCCGGCTGACATCTATGGGATATCTGAAAACCTGTCTCTGCTTTGGGGAAGGAACGGATCTCAGAGCGATCTTAAGAGAGGATGACCTTTCCTGTGAAAGAAAAAAGAAGGTGCTGGAAGAAGCTATGAGAACAGCCGTGTACAACAAGCCGGAAGCGCATTGCTTTGGAGATGTCAGCAGAATGACGGAAAACGGCAGAATGGTGTCGATCGGAGGATAATATGCAGAAGGATATGCATAGTACGATAAAAGCGATCTGTATCAGTGAGGCCAGAGGTACGGCGAAAAAGTGTATCGGGGAAGCGCATTTTATCACAGATCATGGGATAGAAGGAGATGCGCATGCCGGAAGCTGGCATCGGCAGGTCAGCCTTCTTTCCTTCGAAAAAATCGAAGAATTCAGGAAACGGGGAGCAGATGTGGACTTCGGTGCTTTCGGGGAAAATATCGTTGCGTCAGGAATTGATTTCCGGCTGCTGCCGGTCGGAACCCGGCTTCAGGTCGGAACGGCAGTTCTTCAGATGACGCAGATCGGCAAGGAATGTCACAGCCACTGTGCGATCTATAAGTCCGCAGGTGACTGCATCATGCCCAGAGAGGGTGTGTTTGCCGAAGTCATACAAGAAGGATGTGCAAAGGCGGGGGATGAGATCCGGATCCTGTCATACGGAGAGGATCTGCCGTGGCAGGCGGCTGTCATAACGCTTTCGGATAAAGGTGCTGCGGGAGAACGGGAAGACAGATCCGGTCCGGCTGTTGCAGAGCGGCTCAGAGCAGCAGGCTATGAGGTCACGGAGCAGATCCTGCTTCCGGATGACAAACGCATGCTTCAGAAACAGCTTATGAGACTGGCCGATCAGAGACAGCTGGATCTGATCCTGACGACGGGCGGTACGGGATTCGGACCAAGAGACATCACTCCTGAAGCGACACTTGCCGCTGCAGACAGGCTGGTGCCGGGGATTGCAGAGGCTGTCAGAGCAGAAAGTATGAGGATCACAAAACGCGCCATGCTCAGCCGTGCGGTATCCGTGATCAGAGGAAAAACACTGATCATCAATCTGCCGGGAAGCCCGAAAGCCTGTATGGAGTCCATGGATGTGTTTATGGATACCATTCCGCACGGTCTGGGGCTGCTGCGGAATACGGTATCCGATTGTGCGGGGTCGTAACGTACGAACAGGAACCGGGAGCGGATAATTGTAAGAAAAAAGGAGGATTTCATGAAAAAAAGAGTTATCTCGTTAACAATGGCAGCCGTTCTTGCGGCATCCGTATTTGCCGGCTGCGGGGCTGGCGGACAGAAGGAAGCAGTGACTGTTTATGTGGATGCAGCGGCATCCCTGAAAACTTCCATCGAGGAGATCATTCCTCTTTTTAACAAGGCAAATCCCAATGTAACGATTTCACTGAACACCGGTTCGTCCGGAACGCTTCTTACGCAGATCGAGGAATCTGAGGGCATCGATCACGATGTGTTCTTTTCTGCGGGAGCAAAGCAGGTTGATACACTGGATGAAAAAGACAATCTTATGCTCGAAGGAACCAGAGTGGATCTTCTCTCCAATCAGCTCTGCCTTGTAAAGCCAAAGGGAGGCGAGACCGCCGTTGCCGGATGGGAGAATCTTGAGGATGCAAAGAATATGGCTCTTTGTGACGGGACGGTTCCTGTCGGCAAATATACCAGAAATGCGTTGGTTTCACTTGGATATTTACCGGAATCGGAGGACAATTCGGCGTATACCTCAGAGGAGGTTTCTGCGGCACTTGGCGGAGTTGAGATCAATGAGTGTGCGGATGTGACGGCTGCGGCGCAGAGTGTGGCAGAGAAGTCAAACGAGATCGGAACGATCTATTATTCGGATTATTATGATTTCACGGATAATCTTGAAATTATAGCCCAGGATGACGGAACGCTTACGGGACCGATCATTTATCCGGTGTGCCAGGTCATCAATTCGAAGGCTTCAGAGGCACAGACTGCAGCGGCGAAGAAATTTGCAGAATTTCTCCGGTCAGATGAAGCACTTAAAGTTTTCGAAAAACACTGTTTTATCATTAACAAATAATACAGAATATGCAGAAGAGTTATGGATATTATTCAGATCATTAAGGAATTTGACTGGACTCCGCTCTGGATCTCGTTAAAAACAGGGCTTGTCGCTGCTGCGATCTGCTTTTTTGCAGGAATATGGGCGGCAAGAAAGGTCATTAAACTGAAACCGCGGGCAAAGGCTGTCATAGACGGAATACTGACGCTTTCCATGGTTCTGGCGCCGACAGTTGCGGGCTTTTTCCTGCTGCTCCTGTTTTCGATTAAGAGACCCCTGGGCGCCTTTCTGTATGATACCTTTGATATCAAGATCGTGCAGACCTGGGCAGGCTGTGTCATTGCGGCATCCGTTATCGCCTTTCCCCTGATGTACCGGAATGCGCGGGCTGCTTTTGAGCAGATCGACGTGAATCTTGTATATGCGGCAAGGACTCTGGGAATGAGTGAAACCAGAATATTCTGGAAGGTCGTGATCCCGGCGGCGGCTCCCGGAATTGCATCCGGAACTGTGCTGACTTTTGCCAGAGCACTCGGTGAATACGGAGCGACATCCATGCTCGCGGGAAATATTGCCGGAAAGACGGCAACGATTTCACAGCAGATTGCCTATGTCATTAAAGACGGAGATTACCTGAAAGCCGGAGTATGGTGCATCATCATGCTGCTGATCGCGTTGGGCATCATGATTCTTATGAATGCAGCGGCCGGAAAGAAAATGAAGCATATCCAAAGGTGGTAAGCGTGTCGATCGAACTTCGAATCAGAAAAGAGCTGGATAATTTTCTTCTGAATGCGGAACTGAACAGTGAGAATGAAATATGTGCCATACTCGGAGCGTCAGGCTGCGGCAAAAGCATGACGCTTCGATGCATGGCAGGTGTGGAAACGCCGGATGAAGGATACATAAAAATCAACGGCAGAATCGTTTATGATTCTGAAAAGAAGATCAATCTCCCGCCTCAGAAACGGAATGTGGGTATGCTCTTTCAGAATTATGCCCTTTTTCCGAATATGACAGTCTTCGATAATATCCTGTGCGGTCTTGAAAAAGAAAAAGACAGGACCGTTAAAAGAAGAAAAACGCTCGAAACAATCGAAAGATTCCGGCTTGAGGGATTTGAAAAACATCTTCCGCATCAGCTTTCCGGCGGCCAGCAGCAAAGGACTGCACTGGCGAGGATGCTTGTGAGCGAACCGGAGGTGATCCTTCTGGACGAACCTTTTTCTGCTCTTGATGCCTTTCTGAGGGAAAAGATCGTGCTTGAGACCAGGTCGATCATAGAGGCTCTTGACAGGGATGTGATCCTCGTTACGCATTCCAGGGATGAAGCGTATAAGGTTTCGAAGAAGCTGTTTATAATGCACAACGGATGCATGGCCGGCAGCGGCAATACAAAGGAAATGTTTAAAAATCCCGGGACTGCGGCAGGTGCAAGACTGACAGGCTGCAAGAATATTGCGGCAGCCATAAAGGTATCCGAACATGAAGTGTATGTTCAGGACTGGAATATCAGCCTTACCACGGAAGAGGCAGTGCGGGATAATGTAAAATACATCGGCATCCGGGCACATTATTTTGAAAAAGAGTGTGTCGTTAATGCAAGACGGATCCGGGTCGTGGAAGAAATTGAAGAGCCGTTTGAGCGGATCATCAAATTCAGATACGAAGGGGCTGCGGATGACAGTGAACCGGTCTGGTGGAGAATTCCGAAGAACAGGGATAAATCCCCTGCGCCGGATTATCTCGGTATCAGTCCTGAAGACATTATGCTGCTGTATTAAAAATGAATATTTTTGAAGTACCGTTTAAAAACAGCGAGACAGTTTAAAACAGCGAGACAGTTT
>JABUSX010000141.1 GCA_021442545.1 Eubacterium sp.
ACGGATGTTTCCGTGAGCCTGTCTGCCGCATCGGAAACGGAAGCGGTTTCGCAAAGCGTTTATGAGCCGGAGGAACCTCCGGAACCGATCTGGGTTCATGTCTGCGGTGCCGTGGAACGGCCCGGTGTCTATGAGCTGGAGCCGGGGAGCCGTGTGTTTGAAGCCATCAGGGCGGCCGGAGGTCTTAAGGAAGAGGCGGAAGACCGCAGTCTGAATCAGGCAGCCCGGCTTACGGACGGCGAACAGATCACAGTCTTCACGGTCAGTGAGATCGAGGAGCAGGGCGGTATTTCTTCTGCTTCGGTGAGTACCGGGCAGGAACGCTCAGGCGGAGCCGGAACGGGCGGGAGCGGAAAGGTAAATCTGAACACGGCCGGAGCCGAAGAACTGAAAACACTTCCGGGAATCGGCGAGGTGCGTGCTGCTGCAATTCTTTTATGGCGCGAAACAAACGGGCCGTTTATGATGGTCGAAGACATCATGCAGGTGGACGGCATCAAGGAAAAGAGTTTTGAAAAGATAAAAGAGTATATTGAGGTTTGAATATGGCGAACAAGGTTCTTGTGGTAGATGATGAAAAACTGATTGTAAAGGGGATCCGCTTTTCCCTGGAACAGGACGGAATGGAAGTTTCCTGTGCCTATGACGGCGAAGAAGCACTGAACATGGCAAGGGAGAACGACTATGACATCATCCTGCTGGATCTGATGCTTCCGAAAATGAGCGGTCTGGAGGTCTGCCAGCAGGTCCGTGAGTTTTCAAATGTTCCGATCATCATGCTGACGGCCAAGGGCGAAGATATGGATAAGATCATGGGCCTTGAATACGGAGCAGATGATTACGTTACGAAACCCTTCAATATTCTCGAAGTCAAGGCCAGAATCAAAGCCATTATCCGCCGTACAAGGCGTTCGGAAAGAAAAGAGGAACAGGAAAAGATCATTGAAATTGCCGATCTCCGGCTCGACTGCGACAGCCGTCGTGTATATATCGGAGACAGGGAAGTCAACCTTACCGCAAAGGAATTTGATGTTCTGCAGCTTCTTGTTTTTAATCCGAACAAAGTATACAGTCGTGAAAATCTGCTGAACATCGTCTGGGGATATGAATACCCCGGTGATGTGAGGACCGTCGATGTTCATATCCGCCGTCTTCGTGAAAAAATCGAATCCAATCCGTCTGATCCCCGTTATGTCCATACCAAATGGGGTGTTGGCTATTACTTCCAGGCCTGACGGAGAGAGAAACGTTGGCGGCATCTTCTGTACGAACGCACACAGGTAAAAAATACACCTTTCTTCGAAGCATCCGGTTCCGGATCATGGTGCTTCTCTTTATTATGGGCATCGTGCCCACTCTCATTGCCGAAATCATAATTGTCAACAGTTATGAAAAAGAGGCCGTTTCCGCACGAACAGCCATTGTCAGAAATCAGTGCAATATCCTGGCAGATCAGCTGGAACGCCGGAATTATATGGAAAATACGGAAGATGACGTAATAAACGGTGAATTTGATATGCTCACCGGCATTTACGGCGGCCGTATCCTGGTGATTAATCGTGACGGAAAAGTCATAAAGGATACCTATAATCTGGATCTCGGAAAATATTCTCTTTCCAAAGAAGTGATCGAGGCTCTCTCCGGCGTAGAGACCAGTCTGTATGATGACGAAAGTCAGTATATCGAGATGGCGGTCAGTATCCGCGACGGCAATGAGAACGGCGGAAACACAAAGGGAGTGCTTCTGCTCAATGTTTCCACAGCCGAGATCAGCAATACGAAGAAAATGCTGCAGGAGAGAGGCACGCGCGTTCTGGGTATCGTGGTCGCCCTGACGCTGGTTCTGGGATTCCTGCTTTCCAAGATTCTGGTCAGACCCTTCCAGAAGGTCACGACGGCGATCGAAGGCATCACGGACGGTTACCGGGATGAGGATATCTCCGTTACGGACTATACGGAAACAGAGCTGATCACGGATGCATTTAACCGGATGCTCTCCCGTGTTCGTTCGGTTGATGAATCCCGCGAAGAATTTGTTTCCAACGTTTCCCATGAATTAAAGACGCCGCTGGCATCCATGAAGGTTCTTGCCGATTCCATCAATATGAACCCGAATGCCCCTCTGGAGCAGTATAAGGAGTTTATGCAGGATATTTCGGATGAAATCGACCGCGAGAACCAGATCATTTCGGATCTGCTGACGATGGTCCGTATGGATAAAAAAGCGGCGGATATGAATATTGAGCAGATCAATATCAATGAGGAGCTGGAACAGATTCTGCGGCGGCTCGACCCGATCGCGGAAAAAGCCAATGTCGAACTGATACTGGATACATTCCGTTCGGTCACGGCTGAAGTGGACGAAACAAAGCTTTCTCTTGCATTGACCAACATTATTGAAAACGCGATCAAATATAATAAGCCGGAGGGCGGCTGGGTCCGCATATCGCTGAATTCGGACCGGAAGTATTTTTATATTACGATCGCAGATTCCGGAATCGGTATTCCGGAAGGGGATTTCAACAACATATTTGAACGATTCTACCGCGTGGACAAGAGCCATTCCCGGGAGATCGGCGGAACGGGACTCGGGCTTGCCATTACAAAGAGTGCGATTGCCATGCATCGCGGTGCGATCCGCGTCAGCAGCAAGCTGAACGCAGGGACTACCTTCGCGATCCGTATTCCGCTTGTACATGTGCTGTAAAGGCATTATTTTATGAGGACTTCAGAACAGCTGATGAAAAAGGCGGCAAAACTGTTTATACGTCTCCGGATTCCGGCACTGCTTGCAGTGACGATGCTGGCGGCTGCCTTTCTGTTTTCTGCCTGTCAGTTTCTTCCGAAATCTTCAGAGGAAACAGGTTTTTGCCTGTATGTCTTAAATCAGGAGGAAGACCAGCTGCAGACCGTTCCGTATACACCGCAGTCTGCGGATACGGAAGGACTGATCCGGGAAGTGATCGCACAGACGGAAAAAGTGCCGGAAGATAAGTCCCTTGCACGGCTGCTGCCGGAAGGCATATTTATTGAAGAGTACAGGCTGGAAGGAGCCGGATTGACGCTGGATTTTTCACCCGCCTATGCCGGAATGACCACCGGAAGGGAACTCCTCGTACGGGGAGGTGTTGTGCGGGAGTTTCTTCAGATCGCCGGTGTTGATTCCGTTTCTTTCACGGTGGCCGGAAAAGATCTGAAGGATTCTTACGGGAAAACCATCGGTGAGATGACAAACAACAGCTTCATGGAAAACTCCTCTAAAACACTGAATTCATATCAGAACGGTGTGATGACTCTGTATTTTACGGATTCTACCGGAAAGAGACTGCTTCCGGAAACCCGGAAAGTCGTTTATGTCAGCAATGAATCCCTGGAAAAGGCTGTTGTTCAGGAAATCATCAGGGGGCCTGTGATGCCCGGACGCTACCCGACTTTTGAAACGGGGACAGTCGTTCTCAGCGTCATTCGCCAGGACGATGTCTGCTACGTCAACTTTGCAAAAGGTGTCGGGTCTACGGTTCTGAATGTGAGTGAAGAAGTGCAGGTCTATTCGATCGTTGATTCCCTGGTTGATACCTGTGATGTGGAAAGAGTTGAAATTTCCATTGAGGGGAAAAATGCCGGTGTCTTTTCGGCACAGATGCCGCTTAACGTGCAGTACGAAAAAAATTCCGATCTGATCGACCGCTGATCCTGCAGACGGAAATCCTGCCGCAGAGCAGGAGATGCCGGTCGGCAGCAGAAATGCAGAATCATCTGCGGTCGGAAAATCTTTTGCCGGGCGGAGAGACCCGGGTCTTACGCATACGTACCACTGAAATATTATGAATAGGCGTCCCGTATGTCTGGTCTGTCTGATCTGGATCGGCTGTATTTTGGTGTGCCGTGCTGCAGGTCTGCCCTTGTTCGGAAAGCCGGAGCTGACCGCGGAAGAGGAAGCACTTCTTGCGGATGGCTGTACGGCTGTTGTCACGGGCAAGATTGCAGACCGGGATCCCGGTGATGAATACGTCCGCTATACGCTGGATAAGGCAGTGGTAATACTCCGGGGACGTAAGATTCCGTTCCGGCATCTTTTTCTTTATGCAGATACGGACGGGCAGTCAGAATCGTATTATTCTGTCGGTACGATCGTCTATGCTTCCGGAGAACTGACGCCGATCGCAGAGGCAGGAAATCCGGGACAGTTCGATGCCGCCGCCTACTATGCCTGCACGGGCTGTTATTACCGGATGTGGGCAGAAAAAACAGAGGTCATCCTTCAGGGCGGCGGTTTCAGAGAAAGCCTTCTTTCTCTGCGGGAGCGGACAATAAAACGAATCACACAGGTCATGCATGAGGAACCGGCCGGCATTCTGATCGCCATGCTGCTCGGGGATAAGGCCTTTCTCACCGATGATACGAAGATCCGTTTTCAGACAGGCGGCGTGCTTCACCTTCTGGTCATATCCGGACTTCACGTCATGCTTCTCGGAACCGCACTCCGTGAGATTCTTCTTCGCCTTCGGCTTCCCTGTGCGGCGGCAGATCTCTGTGCAGGGGGCATGATTATTTTTTATACCGTTTTTGTCGGATCCCCTGTTGCGGCAGTCCGGGCCTGCATCATGTTTCTGCTCTGTCTGCTGGCCCGTGTTTTCAGGCGGACCTATGATCCCCTTTCTGCAATGGCCTTTGCGGCTTTGTTCATGCTGATCCGTGAGCCCGGACTTTTGTTCCATGCGGGCTTCCGGCTGTCTTATGCGGCGGCTTTCGGCGCATCCGTTGTTTCTCCCGTGCTGTGCAGGCTGATGAAAGAGATATCCGCCGGATTTTCGGATTCGAAAAATGCCGGATCAGATCGATCCGGATATAAAAAACCGGAAAATGGACCTGCGGGAGAAACAGAAAATACCGGATTTGTCCCGGCGGGTTTCATAAGCCGCCTGCGGAACATGCTGAGCAGGCAGAAAGAGGCCTCTGTGTCGTGGCTGGCGATCCAGCTCTGCACCCTTCCCCTTGTGGCCGGCTATTACTGCGAGATCCCGGTCTGGAGCCTCCCGGTCAATCTTCTGCTTGTCCCCTGGGTGCAGTATATTCTGATCATAGGTGTGGCGGGAGGTCTTGCGTGCATCTTTTTCCCGGCAGCTGCCGGCATTCTTCTTTTTCCGGCCGACCTTGGCCTTAGCCTCTTTAACGTAGTGCTGGAATGGTTTCTGAAGCTTCCCGGAGGAACCTGGATCTGCGGGGAACCTTCTGCCGTTCAGATGGCAGGCTTTTATCTTCTTTTTGCTGCAGCGATGATTCTGCTGGTACGGAAGAAGAAAAGGATAAGCAAACAGAAAAATAAGGAGATGGTATCCCGAAGAGCAAAAGAAAAAGGCCTCAGAAGACCGAAAGAAAGACTGCATCGAAAAGGAGCAGCGTTTATTTTTCTGCTGCTGGGGGCGGCCTGTTTTTTTCTGTTCTTCCGGCTTCCCGAAGGCGTTTCGCTGACGATGCTCGACGTCGGTCAGGGAGACTGTCTGGTGATCCGTCAGGGCGGAACCGTCTTTCTTTTCGACGGGGGCAGTACAAATGTCAGGAATCCCGGTGCAAACCGGATCCTGCCGTACTGCAAAAGCCAGGGGATCCGCAGAATAGAGGGTATTTTTGTATCTCACGACGACGATGATCATATGAACGGAATCGAAGAGATCCTGCGCCTGTCGGCTGAAAACAAAACGAGTCTGCAGGTCGGTTATCTGTTTCTTCCGGACTGGATGTGCGGAACAGAAGGGGGAAAACGCCTGATTTCTGAATGCGCGGCAGCAAAAGTCAAGGTGCGGACGCTGGTCCGCGGGGACAGCTTTAAGGTGAAAGATATGCAATTCTCTGTGCTGCATCCCTTTTCAGAAGACGGAACGGAAGAAAATGCATACCTGATCCGGGAGGGAACAGGAGAAGGTCTGTTCGCGGTGCAGCCGGAAACGGAAGGACTTCAGTCGCCGGTTCGGGCGGGAACAGGAGAAGGTCTGTCCGCGGTGCAGCCGGAAACGGAAGGACTTCAGTCGCCGGTTCGGGCAGGATCAGGAGTGCGTTCATCACCGGCACGTGAAGGAAATGCGGGTTCTCTGGTTCTGGAAATGAAAGCATACGGGTGGAAGACACTGCTCACGGGAGATCTTGAAAAAGAAGGGGAAGAAGAGCTGATTCCATATCTTGGCCATGCGGATTGTCTGAAAGTGGGACACCACGGATCCCGAAATTCCACATCCGAAGAACTGCTCCGGCAGACAGAACCACATGCCGCGCTGATCTCGGCCCCGAAAAAAAGCACCTACGGGCATCCGCATGCAGAAACCCTGGAACGACTGGAAGAATACGGAGCAGAGATCTATATAACGAAGGACAGCGGAGCCATCCGCATGGAGATCCGCAGGGAAGGGGTGAGGATCCGGGAGTATCATCCGACGGAAAGATCATGAACGGGAGCCTCTCATCTGTCATGATCAGGAACCATTACGAACATTCATGCACCGGCGGCACTATAAAAAGTTTCTCAACTGTTATGACCCGGAACCATTACGAATATTCATATGCCGGCATCGTCATAAAAAGTTTCTCAACTGTTATGATCCGAAACCGTTACGAACGGCAGAGCCGGATCTTTCATATATCTGTATCAGGATATTCTGCAGGCTTATATTTCAAGAAAAGAGAAAGGCTCCTGATCATGAAGAAAATGAACGAGGTGATGAGCGCAGTTTGCCGATACGTGTTCTTCCCGCAGAATGCGCCGCACTTCCTCTCTGTCTGCCAGCACGACTTCGATATCTTCCGAATCTTCCAGAAATGTATTTGTGGGTGTTCCCTCCGCATAGCCGTATACGATAGCACAGGATTCGTCGGTCATGCCGATCGTCTGGAAACGGGGCAGTTCATAAAGGGGATCCGGCTGCAGCGGGTGAAAGGTGAGACCGGTTTCTTCTTTCAATTCCCGGACCGCGGCTTCCCTATAGGTTTCACCGGCGTCCACGATACCGGACGGGAATTCATAAACATAATCGTCCAGGGGGTAGCGGTATTGACGGACCAGAACCGTGCGGTCCGCGTCTTTTCCGTATAAGGCGTAGATGGTAACACCGTCAGGCGTATTCTTCCGCGTCATCATCTTCAGAGCATCAATATTTTCGGCACGTGATGCGAGGTAGTATTCCTTGTTCCGGCCGGAGCGGGTGGAAGCCTGAAGCGTATAATAATTCAGAAAACGGTTGTAGGTGTCCTGACGGATCTCCTTGATTTTTTTCATAGCGGTTCTGTCCCTTTTCAGATGATTTCAAAGCTGTTTTCAGAAATAGAATTGATTTAAGTAATATCTGTTCCTGAGCCGGCCCGTGTTTACAGGGGTCAGCTTCTTTCTGTCCCTGAGCCGTCCAGTGTTCATGACGGTCAGTTTCTTCCTGCCCAGGAACCGGCCTGTGTTCATGGGGGGTCAGGCTTCTTCCGGTCCCGGAGCCGGCCGGTGACTGAGGCTGCATTTTCCCTCACTGGCATCATTATATAATGGTGTGGTATACTGATGCCAGTCATTTTAAATAACACAATGAACGCTGACAGAAGAAGATCCTGCCGTATGAAGCAGGGAAAGAAACCGGCCGCACGTTTCAGAAAGAGAAATCTGCCGGAAGGTTTTTATAAGAGGGGAGCAGTTATGTCAATATTCAAAGGGGCGGGCGTGGCACTTGTCACACCGATGAAAGAAAACGGAGAAGTTCATTTTGAGGCGCTGGAGAAGCTTCTGGAATTTCAGATCGAAAACGGAACCGACGCCATTATTTCTGTCGGCACAACGGGTGAGGCCCCGACGCTGGAAGACGGTGAACATCTGGATGTGATTCGTTTCTGTGTTCAGAAGACGGCCGGGCGCATTCCCGTGATTGCCGGAACCGGTTCGAACAATACGGCGCATGCCGTCATGATGTCCCGGGAAGCGCAGAAGGCCGGAGCAGACGGCTGTCTGCTTGTTTCGCCCTATTACAATAAGGCAACGCAGCAGGGTCTGATCGAAAGCTTTTCTGCCATCGCCCATTCGGTGGATATTCCCTGTATTCTGTACAACGTGCCTTCCCGTACAGGTACGAACATCCTGCCGGATACGGCTGCCTGGCTTGGGAAACACGTGGAAAACATCGTGGCGGTAAAAGAGGCGAGCGGCAGTATTTCCCAGACGGCGGAGCTTCTGGAAAAAGCAGAAGGATCTCTGGATGTCTATTCCGGAAACGATGACCAGATCGTTCCGGTCATGTCTCTCGGCGGGATCGGTGTCATTTCCGTACTTTCCAATGTGGCGCCGCAGTTTGTACATGATCTGACGGCTCTCTGTCTGGAAGGAAAATATAAAGAGGCTGCCGCAGAACAGATCCGGTCGCTGGAACTCTGCAGAAGCCTGTTCTGTGAAGTGAATCCGATCCCGGCGAAGGCCGGATTAAATATGATCGGTTTTGAGGCCGGCAGACCCCGTCTGCCCCTGACGGAAATGACGGAAAAGGGGAAGGAACGTCTGGAAAAAGCAATGAAAGCATTTGGTCTTGACATCATACAGAAAAAAAGCAAATAATAAGGGAAATGTGAAATAATCAGAATATCGGCTTAATAAATAATAAAAAGAACAGACGTTTGGATCGTTTTGCCATCCGAACGGAAACGGAAAAACACTTGTCTGAAAAGGAAGGATACATTTGTCATGGGAGAAGTAGTATTTAACGGTTACTCTCGAATCGATACATTATCGGCACCGAAGATGCAGGAAGAGCTTGAAAAAGCCACTGCAGACGGCTTCGAAAAGCTCGTAATTGATATGAAGGATACGGAATATATCAGCTCGGCCGGGCTTCGGGTTCTGCTTATGTTCCAGAAAAAATCTGCTGCACAGTCCGCTTCCATGGTTCTTCGGAATGTCAGTGAAGATGTTAAGGAAATCTTTGATGTTACAGGTTTCACAGATTTCCTTACGATCGAATAACGAAATAAAGGAAAGGGCTTTGACAGAATGAAGAAAGCAGTTCGTCTGATACTGGTTGCGGTTCTCTCTGCGGTGCTGCTTCTCTGCGGCTGCGGCGGAGCCGGCTCGGCAAAGGCTTTGTCAGGATCCTACACGGCGGAATACGATCTTGCGGATTTGATCAACAGTTATCTGGGGGACCAGGGCTATTCGATCGACAAAGAGATGAATGCCCCTTTTACGCTTGATCTGAATAAGGACGGAAGCTATAAACTTGGCATTGATACCGGATCTTTAACGGAGGATCTGAGTTCTCTGTTCCAGAATGAAGGGGTGTCGATCATTTCCGATCTGTTCGGATCCGAAGGAATTTTTGGAGATTCGCTGGAGATTCTGGCACAGGAAAGCGGTTATGAAGATTTTTCTTCGTTCGCTTCCGATATGGTCGATGAAATCCTGGGATCGATCGAAAGCGGCGTCATATCCGGATTGGGAGGCATCTCCGAAGAGGGTACGTTTACGGTCGAAGAGGACAGGATCACGCTTTCCCCGAAGAATGGAGAGGCCGTAGAGGGTATCATCAACCAGGATAATTCGATTACGATCACTTCGAACATTCAGGGACAGACGATCGTCCTTACGTTCGTGAAAACCAACTCGTAAAACTATCCGGAACATAGGGCACGCAGCGTGTTAGAGATCGCACGGGACATAAAAGAAAAGCATTTCCGCCGGCTGTATCTGCTGTACGGCTCTGAGGATTATCTGCGCAGGCAGTACCGGCAGAAGCTTCTTGCGGCTCTTGTTCCCGAAGAAGATACAATGAATATGACCCGGTTTTCCGGAAAGGAAGCAGACGTTTCCGCCATCATTTCCCAGGCGGAGACGCTGCCTTTTTTTGCGGAAAGGCGGGTCATTTTAGCGGAAGATACCGAACTGTTCAAAAAAGGTTCGGAAGAACTGGCCACATATCTGAAAGATCTGCCGGATTATCTGGTTCTGATCTTTTCCGAAAAAGAAGTCGATAAGCGGACCCGTCTGTTTAAGGCTGCATCCAAAGCAGGTCATGCAGCAGACTTTTCTCCTCCGGATGAAAAAACACTGGTCCGCTGGATCCGGTCACGCTTTTCTGAAGAAGGAAAACAGATCAGCGGAGATGCTGCCATGCATCTTCTTTCTTCCGTCGGTACGGAAATGTCTCTTCTGGATCAGGAGATGCAGAAGCTGACAGCCTGGTGTGCCGGCAAAGAATCCGTGACGAAGGGAGACATCGACACCGTCTGCGTTTCAAAAACGGAAAACCGGATCTTCGATATGATCCGGGCCATCACGCAGCACAGGCGCCGTGAAGCCCTGGATCTGTATTACGATCTTCTGGCGCTGCGGGAACCGCCTATGCGCATCCTCTATCTTATGTTTTATGAATATAACCGTCTCTTTCAGATCGGCGCCCTGTCCGATGAAGGTGTGCCGCAGCGGGATATTGCATCCCGGCTTGGGATCCGGCCGTTTGCGGTGTCGAAAGCGAAAGAGATACTCCCATATTATCCGCAGAAAAAGCTGAAAGAGATCCTGGAATTCATCGCCGGCCTGGAAGAAGATATGAAGCAGGGACGGCTGGACGATAAGCTGTGTGTTGAGCTGGCGATCACAAAGCTCTCCGAACAGGAATGAACATGACAGAAGTTTCACATCTGAATTACAGCAGGAGGAGGTGGACATGGATGCCGACTAATATCAGGGAAAACGGTTTTGAGACGTTCACCTTTCTTCAGACAGAGAAACTGCAGTTAAAGTCGGAAGCCGACATGGAAAGCCGGTTGTGTATGAAGTACACTGTGATAGAATGAGTGAGGATGGATATGAATTCTTTCTGTCAGCTAACGGCGTTTGGATGACGAAGAGTGTGCCTGTAACCTATTTGGAAAAAGAATAATATCAACAGGTTATCTGTGGAGGGACGGAAATGAAGAAGAAAGTTTTAACGGTTTTCCTTGCGTTTGCTTTGTGTTCGACATGCGTGACACCGGTATTCGCTTCGGAAGGAACGAATTCTGCCGCAGAGACAGGTGCCGGATATGACCTGTCCGGATCTTTGACTGCGGAAACAGGGAACGGAAGTGCAATATCCGGAAATACGGCAGACGAAGCCGGATTCGTCACAGAAAACGGTTCCGATGTCTATGATTCGATTCA
>JABUSX010000468.1 GCA_021442545.1 Eubacterium sp.
GCGGACAGGATGACCCTTTCCCCGGTCTCCTTCGTTACGGACGGAACGCCCAAAACGCCGGATATCATCGTTCGGAATGCCGCCGGTATCATACTGACAGAGAACAGCGACTACACGATCACCTTCAGCAGCAATATCGATCCGGGAACCGCTGAGGCCGTTGTAACAGGAATCGGGAATTATACCGATGAAGTTACACTTCCCTTTTTTATTCAGAAGAAGAAAGCTTCTCTTGCCTTTTCCTCTTCCGCAGTCAGCAAAACCCTTGGGGATGCTCCCTTTACCTTTGCGTTGAAGACAAAGGAAACGGATGGTGTCATTTCCTGGTTCAGCAGCGATACATCGGTTGCCGAAGTGGATAATTACGGAAAGGTTACGCTGAAAGGCGCGGGAAGTACGGTGATCACGGCAGAAGCCGCCGCCGGTAAGACATATTATGCAGGCAGTGCTTCCTATACGCTGAACGTTGCAAAAAAGACACCTTCCCTTGCCTTCTCAGCCGGCACGGTCAATAAGGTCTACGGCAATGCCGCCTTCACCCTTACACCGTCCGTTAAGATGACCGACGGCAGCCTTTCCTGGTCCAGCAGCAATACGGCCGTCGCCGTCGTGGACAATTACGGCAAGGTCACGATCAAAGGAGCCGGTTCCGCACGGATCACGGTAAAAGCTTCTGCCGGAAAAACGTATGCCGCGGGAAGCGCTTCCTATGTTCTGAATGTCGGAAAAGGCACGAATGTCATTACGGCTTCGAACATTACGAAAACGACCGCCTCCGCCGCACAGAAGATCGCGGTCAATGCTGCGGTCAAGGTTTCCACAACTTTAACATATAAATCGGACAACGACTCGATCCGGGTATCCTCGAAGGGTATCGTCACGATCCCGAAAAACTATGTCGGTTCGGCGACGATCACGATCACGGGAAAAGCCACCTCGAACTACAATGCCGTCACGAAGAAAATCACTGTCACTTCACGGCCGAAGCCGACGACTCTGATCAGTCTGACGAACAAAAAAGGAAAGATCCTGCAGGTGACCTGGAACCGAAACAGCAAGGCGACGGGCTATCAGATCCAGTATTCCACGAAGAAGGACTTTTCCTCCTATAACCTGGTTACAGTCAGAAAGAATACGGTCACAGCCTCTCAGATCACAAATCAGATCAGAAAAGGGAAAACATATTACGTCCGGATCCGGACATACAAGACCGTGGGCGGGAAAAAATACTACTCCGCCTGGAGCAAGGCTCTGTCCCGAAAAATCGTGAAATAAAAACGAACAGGCGGCTTCGCGGCTGTCCTTATCATGATAATTATGATTCATGATTAATAATTATGATTAATGATTAATAATTACAAAGAACGGATGAACGATATTGATCACGTTACTGTTGGCAGCATATCGCTTTTCAGATCATTGAGGTAAGCAAATGAAAAAAAGAATCCTTCCCGTAATCCTCTCCCTTTCCGTGGCCTCTTCCATGGCCGCCGCAGGTCTTGTACCCGTTTACGCATCCGAATCCGCACCCGGATCTTCCCTTCAGAAGGATGCAGATCCGTCACCGGTTTCCGCTTACAGCGAAGGCGGATCGGATTACAGCAGCGATGCTTCCGATGATTTTGCAATCGACCTGATGACACCCGGTATCGCTGAAGACAGATCGGACGGAGAAGGTTCATTGACGGAAGGATCCGGTTATGAAGAAATCGATCCGGATTTCGGCTATGATGATTTCGATGATGATTTCGATTACGATGATTCCGATCCCGGATACGATTATGACGATTCCGGAATTTATTACGACGGAGACGGCGAAGCGGCCTCTGATTCCGCTGATTATGAAACCGGCGAATCCGCAGACGAGCCGTCGTATATCGATGAAACTGCCGATGCCGATTCCTTCCTTCCCGTTCAGGATATTACGGAAATCATTGACAAAGACAATAGTTCTCCGGATCCGGAAGTTCCGGAAGAAGCGGCTGCAGGAAAAGAAACTTCCGATGAAGAGGAAGAAGATATCAAAAAAGAAACGGCAGATCCTGAGGCGCAGGCAGTCGGCGATATCTATCTGAATGATCACGTCTTCCCGGACCCCAATTTCTTTGCCTATATTCGGAGTCTGTTCCCTGACAAAGAATTTAACGCGATTGTCAGCGAGAAAGAACGGGAAGAAATCAAGGAAATGAACTGCAGCGGCCTGGATATCGAGAATCTTGAGGGCATTCAGAATTTCGAATATCTGGAAAAACTGGATTGCAGCCAGAACCAGATCACGAGTCTGAATCTCAACGCCTGTATGTTTTTAAACGATCTGAACTGCAGCGGAAACCAGATTGAGGAACTGAACCCCGGCTGCCTCCCGTCGGTTGTAACATTCCTGAACTGTTCGTACAACCCCTTGACGTCTCTGGATGTAAACGAATGCATTTTCCTGAAGAAACTGGACTGCAGCGGAAACCAGATTGAGGAACTGAACTGCAGCGGAAACCCGATTGAGGAACTGGACTGCAGCGGGAACCAGCTTACGGAACTGAATTCCGGCTGTTTACCGACATCATTATTATCTTTGAATTGTTCCTGGAACCCCTTGATATCTCTGGATGTCAGCAGCTGTACTTCCCTGCAGACGATCGACTGCTCCTGGGATCGCCTGCTTTCTCTGGATGTCAGCGGTCTTTCCGATCTGGAATCCTTATCCTGCGGCTATAATCAGTATTCCGTTGTTGATAAAAACGGAACTGTCTCTGAATCTTCCATCCTGAAATCTCTGAACGTCCGGGGCTGCACATCCCTGGAGAAGCTTTCCTGTGAATCCAATGAGATCGGGCAGCTGGATCTTACAGACTGCACAGCACTGAAAGAGCTGAACTGTGAATCGAATAAGCTGAAAGAGATCACGGGTCTTGGCGGCTGTACCGGATTGACGAGCCTCATCTGCAGTCTGAACGAGCTGGAAGGATCACTGGATGTCTCCGGTTTTTCTTCTCTGACCAATCTAAGCTGTGCAGACAACGGGTTTACATCCCTGAATGCTGCCGGTCTCAGCAATCTCTGTTATCTGGACTGCAACGGCGACAAGCTGGAAACCCTGAACGTTGCCAACTGCACGAAGCTGGAAAGCCTGAACTGCTTTGCCAACTACCTGACGGCTCTTGACGTAAGCACCTGTACGGCTCTGACCTATCTGAACTGCGACGACAATGAGCTGGAATCCCTGAATGCCGGCGGTCTCAGTCAGCTGACGGATCTTTACTGCAGCATGAATAAGATCGAAACCCTCAATCTCAGCGGCTGCTCCGAGCTTAAATACCTGGACTGCAGCACAAATAAGCTGAAATCCCTGACCGTTGCCGATCCGGCAAAGCTGTATTCTTTAAACTGCTATGACAATGAACTCGAGTATCTGAACCTGTCCGGCTGCTCCGCACTGACGGTTCTCTCCTGCGGTTCGAATTATCTGACAAGCCTGAATCTGAAGGACTGCCCCTCCCTGAAAACCCTCGGCTGCGAAATAAACGACCTGGAAACTCTGGATCTGAGATACTGTCCTGATCTGCTCGACTTATGCTGCACAAAAAATAATTTTACCTCTCTGGATCTCAACAGCTGTCCCGGACTCCAGGTCTTCATATGCAATGAGTCCAAATATCTGAAAACAGTGAATCTGGAAAACTGCCATGAAATTTTCCAGTTCGAATGCTATGAAAATCCTGCACTCACCAGTCTGGACCTGACTCCCAGCAGCGGCAGTCTTCTCCACCTGGAAATAGATAATAACCCGTCCTTATCTGATCTGAACATCATCGACTGTTACGGTCTCAAAGAGTTTTACTGCTACGACAATGCTGCACTGACGACCCTCTATGTGTACGGCTGTGACGCACTCATTAATCTTGTTAATAGCGCTGAGCCCGTCAAAGCCGGTACTGTAATAAAATACACTTCTGACAAAACCGGGAACTATTTCTGGTTTGACGAAGACCTCGACGTAATCAATGACAAAAGGACACCTTCTCTTTCCTTCTCGAAAGACACGGTCAATAAGGTTTTCGGCAATGCCGCCTTTACCTTTACGCCATCCGTAAAAGAAACGGACGGAACGCTTTCCTGGTCCAGCAGCAATAAGGCAGTTGCCACAGTGGATCAGAAAACCGGCAAAGTCACGATCAAAGGAGCCGGTTCCGCACGGATCACGGTGAAGGCTTCTGAAGGCAGGTTCTATAATGCCGGAAGTGCCTCCTATGTTCTGAAGGTCAACAAGGCGGACAATGTCATCAAGGCCTCGAATATCAAAAAGACAACTGCTTCCGCTGCTCAGAAGATCGAGATCAATCCCAGGGTCAAAGTCTCCACAGCATTGACCTATAAATCGAACAACTCCTCGATCCGCGTATCCTCAAAGGGTGTTGTCACGATCCCGAAATATTACGTGGGATCTGCCACGATCACGATCACGGGAAAGGCCACAGCCAATTACAAGGCCGTCACGAAGAAGATCACCGTTACCGTGCTTCCGAAGTCAACGTCCCTGACAAAACTGACGAATAAGAGCGGAAAGATCCTTCAGGCTTCCTGGAAGCGGAACAGCAGAGTGACCGGTTACCAGATCGAATATTCCACGAAGAAAGATTTCTCTTCTTACAAACTGGTAACGATCAAAAAGAATACGGTCACAACCACTTCGATCAAAAACAAGATTCAGAAGGGAAAGACCTATTACGTACGTATCCGAACCTATAAGACTGTGGGGGGCAAAAACTACTACTCCGCCTGGAGCAAGGCTCTTGCAAGAAAAGTAGTCAGATAAGATGATCCTATAGGAGAAGATATTTCGGCACATTATTTTATAAAATTGAGAATGAGCTTATGAAAAATAAAATTTTACCCGCAATCCTTTCCCTTTCCGTAACTGCTTCCATGGTCTCCGCAGGTCTTGTGCCCGTTTCTGCATCGGAATCTGCAGCGTATGATGTCACAGATCAGAATGCAATATCCGCTTACAGTGAAGACAGCTCTGACAGCGCTGCCGTTATTTCTGATAATTTTGAAGTCAATCTGACCGATTCCGAAATATATGAAGATGCAGACGACAGATCCGGTTTTGTAAACGACGACCCCGGTTATGTAAATGACGACCTCGGTTATGTAAATGACGGTCCCGGATTCAGTTATGACGATTCTGACACGGATGTCGGTTATGATGATTCCGGTTCCGGCTTTGACGATTCCGGAATTTACTACGACGGGGATGATGAAACAACTTCCGATTCCGCTTCCTCCGAAACCGGCGGGGATGCGGACGATTCTTCGTACATTGACGGAAGTGACGACACCGATCCCTTCCTTCCCGGCCCGGATGATGCAGAGATCATCGATAAAGATCCCTCTGTCTCTCCGGATCAGGAAGATTTCGAAGAAACGAATGCAGATGACGGGATTTCCGGTGAAGAAGACATAAAAAAAGAAAACGAGGATCCGGATAAACAGAACGAGGAAGGCAGCATCGTCATAGACGAAATGTATTTCCCGGATGAAAATTTCCGTACCTATGTTCTGACTGTACTCTTCCCGGAAAAAAGTGAAGGGGACGCCCTCAGCACAGCGGAACAGGAATCCGTCACCTCCGTTAACTGCAGCGGTCTGAGTATCTCATCCCTTCTGGGACTCGAATATTTCACGAATCTGGAAGAGCTGGACTGCAGTGAAAACTTCCTGACAGATCTGGATGTCAGCAGCAATACGTCTCTGACAGTCCTGAACTGCGGAGGAAACGGACTGACGGATATCACCGACCTGAGCGGCTGTACCGGCCTGACGGAGCTTATCTGCGCCTCAAACAAGCTGAGTTCTCTGGATATATCCGGATGCTCTTCCCTTTCTGTTCTGGATTGTGCGTGGAATCTGATCTCTGAACTGAATCTCAGCAGTTCCCGGTCATTAACATCTTTAGACTGCTCCCGGAACCGCCTGCTTTCCCTGGATGTCAGCGGTCTTGCTTCGCTGGAATCCTTATCCTGCGGTTATAATCAGTATTCTGTTGTTGACAAAAACGGAAATGTCTCTGAATCTTCCGTCATGACTTCCCTGAATGTCACAGGATGCTCTTCTTTAAAGAATCTTTCCTGTGAATCCAATCAGATTTACTCTCTGGATCTGTCAGACTGTACGGCACTGACGACTCTGAACTGTGAATCCAATGTATTATCTGAAATTACCGGACTGAGCAGCTGTACCGGATTGACGGAACTCAGCTGCGGCACAAATTATCTGTCTTCACTGGATGTGTCTTCCTGTTCTTCTCTGGCCATACTGGGCTGCGCGGGAAACCGGATCTCCTCACTGGATGCAGGCAGTCTCAGTGAACTAACCTCTCTGGATTGCAGCAGCAACAATCTTACGCAGCTGAATATAACCGGCTGCATGAATCTGAGCAGTCTGAACTGCTATAACAACCTGCTGCAGAATCTGGATGTGCAGACCTGCGCCGGTCTGACGTATCTGAACTGCGAGAATAATAAGCTGACGTCTTTGACCGTCGGGAATCTTACACAGCTCACGGAGCTTTACTGCAGCAATAATATCGATGATGAAAACGGCATCCGGACTCTGGATCTGAGCGGCTGCCCGGAACTTCAGCATCTGGACTGCTCCGAAAATCATCTTGAGAATCTGAATGTCTCCGGTCTTTCAAAACTCGGTTCCTTATCCTGCAGCAGCAATGCCCTGGACGATCTGAACCTGTCCGGCTGTTCCGCACTGTCTGTTCTGGACTGCGGACACAACCGGCTGACAAGTCTGAATCTTCAGGATTGTTCCGGATTGATGACCCTTGATTGTGAATACAACAATATATCCGGTCTGGATCTCTCTGACTGTTCCGAACTCATGAGTATTTCCTGTTCGGGAACCGGTCTTGTGAGTCTGGATCTGCATTACTGCCCCGAACTCATATTCCTCAAATGCAATGAGAACAACTTCCTGGAAACCCTGAATCTGAACGGATGCAGCCAGCTTTCCAACGTTTACTGCTCCGATAATCCTGAACTCACCGTGCTGGATCTGCCCGCCGGCCCGAACAAAGCTCCCTTAAGAATACGTTAAGGAAATGATGGTTATAGGATAAGATTATGCCCACTTGTCCTTAAGAATGGGCTGTTATACTAAACCCATAGAGCACAGGAAGCAAGCAGACAACTGAAAAACAGTTTAAAGTGAATAAGCAGACAGCTTTAACAGGAAGCAAATACACAGCTTAAAAAGAGAACACAGGCGGAATGCAGAATTTAGCAAGGAGAAGGACGATGAAGGACTTAAGCACACTTAAAAAACTTTTAACACTGTCAGGTATCGTAACATTTGTATTGACGGTTCGTTTATATATGGAATGTATTGCGGCCAATCTGGCACCTTTGTCCCTCACAAGCTTCATGCCACTGATCATCAGCTGTATCGCATATGTGGTCATTCTGAACAGCTATTACTATAGAAAGAACAGAATTCAGTACTTTTACTAAAAATGCTCCTCCCAGGGCTTCCAAAATCCGGCGGCAGGACGGATTTTGGAAGTCTTTTTATGCCTTTAGGCGAGACATACGTCAGAAAAACAGATTTTGGCTTTCCTTGACGTACCCGTCTCCTTAAATTAATCATATAAATTCCTTGTTTCAGCCAAACGTACGTCACAACCCTTATTTTGCGAATTCTTCACGTACCTTCGGCCTCCATAGGGGTGTTTCCGGACTTCTCCCACTTGTTTAAGTACGTCAAGTTTTCCTTTTTTTGCAATCCGTCACGTACGCTGCCCCCGAAAGCGGCCTGAAAGCAAGCTGGAATCGTTCGGATGTACGTCACAAAACTACGATATTTGAAACTTTCACGTACGCCTCCAGAAAATACCCAAAAAGCAAGCTGGGTTTGTTTTCTTACAGATTTTTAAGGTTACGTTAAGGTTTGTGTCAGTGTACATTAAGGGTATTCTGTTAGGATTTCTCCTATAATGTCCGTTGTGTATCTATCTGTAGTAGATAATCGGTCGTATTTCATACCGACAAGCTTTTTATGGGGAGATGGACGAGCGGCGGTGCACAAACATATTGATGCACAAACATATTGGTGCACAAACATATTGGTGCACGAACATATTGGTGCATGAACATTTTTTGAGAGAGAGGCGTAACAGGATGAATAATTGGACGATTGGTGGGCTGAAGGCTCAGGGTAAGGGCAGGTTTAAGGCGAATTACTGGAAGGCTGTGCTTGTGGGGCTTGTGGCCAGTATTGTCAATCTGGGAGTTGCAGGTTTTACGGGTGTAACTTCCGGTGGCGAGGTTTCTACAGGATTTCAGCCGGGAGCAAGGATCAGAGAGATGGCTTTGGCGGTTCCGAAAGAGCTTTTGGCGGCTTTGCTGGTTGTGGCTGTTCTGGCTTTGATCACGGTGCTGGTGATTGCAATTTTTCTGCGGGCACTGTTGATCAATCCGCTGGAGATCGGCTGTAAGAGATTTTACTTAAGAAATCTGATTGAAGATGCAGATGTGAAAGAAATATGCTATACTTACGACAGAGGATATAAGAACGGCGTGACAGTACTTTTTTACAGAGATCTTTACATGATCGGCTGGATCCTGCTGCTGGTCATTCCGGCTGTTTTCAAGTATTATGAATATCGGATGATTCCATTTATTATGGCAGAAAAACCGGATACCCCAAAAGAACAGGCATTTGCGATGAGCAAAGAGATGATGAGGGGGAATAAGTGGCGGGCGTTTTTGCTTGATTTGTCCTTTATCCTGTGGGATATTCTCGGGGTCGTGACATTTGGCCTTGTGGGTATCTTCTATGTTACACCATATAAGAATTCAACAGATGCGGCGTTATATCAGGCAGTCCGGCTGCGGGCATCTGTGTGAGATAAGAATAACAGTAATCAGTAGAGGGAGTATATTATGGGTTACAAGATTTTAGTTGCGGACGATGAGGCGGAGATCAGAGAGCTGCTTCATCTGTATCTGGAGAACAGTGGCTATGAGGTCATCGAGGCTGCGGATGGTATTGAGGCGGTTCAGATCCTGGAGAAGGAGAAGATCGATCTGGCTTGTCTGGATGTGATGATGCCGGGTATGAATGGCCTTCGTGTGCTGAAGAAGATCAGAGAGACCAGCAATATTCCGGTCATGGTGCTTTCTGCGAAGGATACGGATGCGGACAAGATCCTGGGCCTGGACCTGGGCGCGGATGATTATCTGACCAAGCCCTTTAATCCGCTGGAGGCGGTTGCCCGCGTGAATTCCAATATCAGAAGATTTTATGCGCTGGGTGCCGACAGCAAGAAGGATGAGAAGAAGACACTGAATGTGAAGGATCTGGTGCTGGATCTGGAGAGCTGCGTTTTATACAGAGGCGAGGAGCAGATCGAGCTGTCTTCCGTTGAGTTCCGTATCATGAAGCAGTTTATGGAGCATCCGGGCAAGGTTTACACAAAGGAACAGATTTTCCAGGCCGGATGGGAAGAGTATTATCTGGAAGATGATAACAATGTCATGGTCTGCATCAGCAAGCTGAGAAGCAAGCTGGGCGGCGACGGCAATGATTACATTAAGACCATCAGAGGTCTCGGATACAGATTAGAGAAATAGGGGGAGTACGTTATGCCGCAGAATGAACTGCCGCAGAATGAGCTGACCCAGTCAGATATGCCAAGGCATATTGAGAATCTGAAGCGTTTCCTGATTTTCAGGCTTATGCTGGTCCTGGCTTTGGTGCTGCTGGTTGAGAGCCTGGTGAATGTCCTGTTCGGACAGTTTGCCCTGCCCAGCATCAACAGCTATTTCGGACTGGATCTGAGATGGGACATGCAGCCCTTCGACAATAATCTTGTGGATCTTCTTCGGGTGGCCCTTTATATTATTCTGACGGGTCTCAGCAAGGGGATGCCCTTTGGGTTATCCAGGACGATTCCTTACCTGCTGGATAAGTATATGATGGCGGACATGCAGTACATGAGCAATATTCATGGCTTCAGAAGAGTTCTTCTGGTCATGCTGATTTTCGTCGTGGTCTGCAGTTACCTTGTGCCGTACCTGGTTGCGGTTCTGTATTACAGCGGCGTGGTTGTCCAGAAGATGGAAGAGGTCAGAGCCTACGACAGGCAGCAGCGTGAGGAGTATACCAGACGCCGCAATCTGCTGCTTTCGGATATCACCCACGACCTGAAGACACCGATCACCACCCTGGCGGGGTACGCCCAGGCGCTGAATGAGGGCATGATCACGGATCCGGAGAAGGAGAAACGTTATCTGGAGGCGATCCATCGCAAGTCTTTGGAGATGAGCGAGCTGATCACGCTGCTCTTCCAGTACGTCAAAATGGACAGCGAAGGATTTGCCCTGAAAAAAGAGCGGGCCGATATGGCGGAGATCGTTCTTCAGATCGCGGCCTCTGCTTATACGGACATTGAGGAGTCCGGGCGTGAGCTGGATGTGGATATCCCCGAGGAGGCAATTTACGCTCAGCTGGATATAGCCCAGTTTACCCGTGCGGTGACGAATCTGGTGAACAATGCCATCCGGCATACGGATCCTGGCACGAAGATCAAGATCAGTATCACCGGCGATGCCAGTGTGAAGTTCATCCGGGTTGCAGACTCCGGACAGCCTATCGACGAAGCCCTGCTGCCAAGCCTCTTTGAGCCATTTGTCATGGGAGACGAGTCCAGGAACCGCAGAGGCGGAAGCGGCCTGGGCCTTAGCGTCACGAAGAAGGTCATCAATATGCACGGGGGCGAGATCTACGTGGAACAGCCCACCCAGGAAGGCTACACCAAAGCCTTCTGTATTAAAATGCCGGTTGACGACGGCTATGATTACTGAATTTCATGAAAGAGAATGTCGCATGAGTGCGACATTCTCTTTTTTGCATTAAGATTATCCGGGCTCAAACCCTATGGGTCAGGTCGAGTTTACAGCTTGTACAGCAGTTTTTTTCTACAGACTGTAAATCTCAGCCGGTACGGAGCCGGCCTATACCAACAATTTAATGGAAAATCTTC
>JABUSX010000201.1 GCA_021442545.1 Eubacterium sp.
CCTTGTTCAGTAACCGTGAGCAGAGCTTTTAAAAGAAATCTGAACAGATTGGTTCTGGAAGTTTCATGCAGGTTGATTCTGGCGGCTATGGAACTGACCATTGAGAAATGCAGAGAAAGAAAATCCGGGAAAGCGAAAAGCTCCCCGGAATTTGTGAACGAATAGTCTGTTTTTCAGAGATGGAGATCTGCGTTTCAGAAAATGCGGCGCAGACTTTCAGGATTTCGGATATTCGAAGCAGGGATTTGTTTTCAGGATCTCTGCGTATTTTGCGGCTTCATAACGGGCCATGTTCAGATCGTGGAATATATAATTTCCGCAGTCCCGCGGTGCGGTGCCCGGGATCACGTCATCAAATGCGGCACAGTATTCAAAAGCCCGGATCATCAGAGGCAGGATCTCCTGCGGAGCCGGGTGTCCCTTTACGATCAGATAAGAACCGGTCATACAGCCCATCGGTCCCCAGTAGATGATGCGGTCCTTCCATTCTTCATCATTACGCAGAAACGTAGCTACGATATGCTCGATCGTGTGCATGGCATTGGCATGAACAACGGGCTCCTTGTTCGGAGTTTTCATCCGGATGTCGAAAGTCGTGGCATATTCTTTTCCCAGAGTATCCACACGGGATTCGTAAATGCCAGGTACGAGTAAAGTATGATCTACCTGAAAGCTTGGGATCAGATCCATAGTCGTTCTCCTTTTTTTAGAAAAATTCTACTCTCAGGATTGAAAAAAAGCAAGGATCCGGGAGATGATGGGTGTGAAAAACGGCTGCAGAGTTCCTGCCTTGCGGCAAGTCTTTCTTTGGGGTATACTTTTCCCCGGAATACGGCAGTATTGTACTGCGGATGAGGAGAGAAGAACATGATCAACGGCAATAAGGTACTGTTTTCGGGAATGCAGGCAACGGGTTCCCTGACGATCGGCAATTATCTCGGCGCAATGAAAAACTGGGTCGCTCTTGCCGATGAATTTGAATGTTTTTACTGCGTGGTCGATATGCATTCGATCACGATCCGTCAGGATCCGGCAGAACTGCGCAGACGCGCCCGGAAACTGCTTCAGATCTATATTGCGGCCGGACTGGATCCGGAAAAGAGCTGCCTGTATTACCAGTCTCATGTTTCGGGGCATGCGGAGCTGGCCTGGATTCTGAACTGCTTTACCTACATGGGCGAACTGAACCGCATGACGCAGTTTAAGGATAAGTCCGCAAAGCATGCAGATAATATCAATGCAGGGCTCTTTGATTATCCGGTTCTGATGGCGGCGGATATCCTGCTTTTCCAGGCAGATGTCGTGCCTGTCGGTGTGGATCAGAAACAGCATCTGGAGCTTACGCGCACGATCGCGGAACGCTTCAACAATCTGTACGGCGACGTCTTTACCGTTCCGGAACCCTATATCGGAAAGGTCGGTGCGAAGATCATGAGCCTGCAGGATCCGGCGAGAAAGATGTCCAAGTCGGACGAAAATCCGAACGGCAGCATCTATCTTCTGGATGATCCGGATACGGTCGCACGCAAGTGCCGCCGTGCCGTGACGGACTCTGAAGGGATGATCCGGTACTGCGCCGAACAGCCGGGTGTTTCAAACCTGCTGGATATTTACAGTGCCTGCACGGGAAAAACGCCGCAGGAAGCGGAAAAGGAATTTGACGGACAGGGTTACGGTGTGCTGAAGGATGCCGTTGCCGAGTCGCTCAACGCGATCCTGCAGCCGCTGCAGAAGCGGGTGGCCGAACTGGAAGCAGATAAAGCATACGTGGACAGAATCATCCGGGATAACGCCGAAAAGGCGCAGTATTATTCGACCAAGACCCTGCGCAAGGTGCAGAAGAAGGTCGGATTCCCGGAAAGGCCAAGAATCAAATAGGGACGATCAAAAACCATCGGAGGCAGAGTGTGTTAAAAGGAAAAACAGTCATCTTAGGGGTAAGCGGAAGCATTGCGGCATACAAAACGGCAGTGCTTGCTTCTGCGCTTGTTAAGCAGCATGCGGACGTGCATGTGCTGATGACTAAGAATGCGGTGAATTTCATAAATCCCATTACCTTCGAGACTCTTACCGGCAACAGGTGCATTGTCGATACGTTTGACAGGAACTTTGAATTTCATGTGGGTCATGTAGCACTGGCAAAGAAGGCTGATCTTGTCATGATCGCTCCGGCGAGTGCCGATCTCATCGGAAAGCTGGCGAACGGAATTGCCGATGACATGCTTACCACGACGGTGCTTGCATGCAGATGCAGGATCATGATTTCACCTGCCATGAATACCAACATGTATGAAAATCCGATCGTTCAGGATAATATGGAAAAGCTGAAGGCCTTCGGATTTGAAATCATAGAACCCGTAAGCGGATACCTGGCCTGCGGTGACACAGGCAGGGGCAAGATGCCCGAGCCTGAGATCCTTATTCAGTATATCCTGAGGGAAATTGCCTGCAAAAAAGACCTGGCAGGAAAGAAGGTTCTTGTTACGGCCGGTCCGACACAGGAGGCAATTGACCCCGTAAGATATATAACAAACCATTCTTCCGGAAAAATGGGCTACGCAGCCGCAAGGGCGGCCATGCTTCGCGGAGCAGATGTCACGCTGGTAAGCGGATGTACTGCTCTTGAGCCGCCGATGTTCGTTAAACTTATTTCCGTTATCAGTGCAAAGGACATGTTCGATGCAGTTACGGCGGTAAGCGAAGAACAGGACATCATTATAAAGGCCGCAGCTGTGGCGGATTACAGGCCGTCGAGCGTTGCGGACAACAAGATCAAAAAAGCGGCAGACGATATGTCGATCCATCTGGAAAAGACAGATGATATTCTGAAATTTCTGGGAGAACATAAGAAAGAGGGCCAGTTTCTCTGCGGCTTTTCCATGGAAACAGAAAACGTGATTGAAAATTCCAGGGAAAAGCTTAAAAAGAAGAACCTTGATATGATAGCAGTCAACAATCTCAGGGTTAAAGGCGCGGGCTTTCAGGGAGATACGAACGTTCTTACATTGATTACCGGGGAGAAGGAGATCAGCCTTGATCTTATGAGCAAAGACAGGGCAGCATCGGCACTCCTTGATAATATTCTCTGCGAAATGCAGAAACATCCACTTTAACCGTGCCGCAGGGCACACTCACGAGTACCGCATCCCCGGGGAGGGAGCGATAACAAGGAGGAAAGAAAATGAAAACAAATGTTAAGCAGCTCACTGTCATGGGCTTAATGGTCGCAGTTCTGATCATTTTTGCCTTCACGCCAATCGGGTCGATTCCGATCGGTCCGCTTGTGATCTCACTTCAGGTTATTCCTGTCGCCATAAGCGCTATCGTTCTTGGACCTAAGGGAGGAGCGATTGCAGGAGCCTGTTTTGGCCTCTTAAGCTTCCTTCAGTGCTTCGGAATCGGTGTTCCGAGCGGAATGGGAGCCGTTCTTGTGGGAATCAATCCCTTCCTTGCTTTTATTCAGAGATTTGTCCCAAGGCTTTTGGACGGACTGCTGGTGGGCTTTATTTTCAAGGCGCTGATAAAGAAAAATACCTACATGGCATGTGCGGTTACGGGACTTCTGACAGCACTTTTTAATACCATTTTCTTCATGTTTTCACTTGTATGGCTTTTCGGCAATACGGAATATGTGCAGGAACTTATTGCGGGCAGAAGCATAATCCTGTTCATATGCGCATTCGTGGGAGTCAATGCCATTGTTGAAATGATAGCGGCCACGATCGGTGCGGGTGCAGTAGGAGCGGCTCTTTTCAAGGCAAAGGTTATCCGGGTGCCTGTTGAAAAATAAAAGCAGTATCGGAGGCGGAATATCATGATCTTCGTTGTGGATATCGGAAATTCAAATATCGTACTGGGCGGCATAGACGATGAAAAAATACATTTCATCGGCAGGATCGCTACGGACAGAAAAAAGACCGGACTTGCATATGCAATTGACATCAAAAATGTCATGGATATCTTTGAAATAAACCGGTCCGATGTGGATGGATGCATCATTTCAAGTGTTGTTCCGCAGATCACGAACACCGTAAAGGCTGCGACGGAGCAGATCTTCAGAAAAGAGACCATGGTTCTGAAGGCCGGCAGCAAGACCGGACTGAACATCTGCATTGACGATCCAGCTGAGATGGGTGCGGACAGGGTGGCGGATGCGGTTGCCGCAACGAACGAATATCCGCTTCCGCTTGCAATTGTTGACATGGGAACGGCCACGACGATTTCTGTTGTGGATGCGGACCGCAGGGTAATAGGCGGAGCCATCTTCCCGGGTGTGCAGGTATCCATAGATGCCCTGACAGAGCGGGCATCGAAGCTGAACGGAATCAGCCTTGAGCCTCCCGGAAACGTAATCGGCAGGAATACCGTTGACTGCATGAGAAGCGGTATCCTTTACGGAACAGCGGCTATGCTGGACGGAATCCTCGACAGGATGGAAGAGGAACTTGGTGAAAAACTCACGGTAATCGCAACAGGAGGCATGTCATCGTATATCCTTTCATACTGCAGGAGGAAGATCATATCCGATGAATATCTGCTGCTAAAAGGATTGAAGCTGATTTACGAAAAAAATGTGTGACGAAACGAAGACCGGCCGAAAACCGGTCTTTGTTTTTCGCTTGACATAATAATTCATGGCATCCTGGAATACTTTGTGATAAACTGACAGAGATAGCCATTAATTTCAGCTGTTCGTGAAAGTATACTTTTACAGAGAATTTCAGCGTATTGTCTGAGGGAGACGGAAATGAAGAAAAAAGTATTAGCCATTATCCTTACGATGGCCATGTGTACGACATGCGTGACCCCGGTGTTTGCTTCGGAAGGAACGGATGTTGCTGTGGGATCTGAAAATGAAATATCTGCAGAACTGAGTGCGGAAGATTCTGCTCCGGCGGAAGATCCTGCCCTGCCTGAAACGGAAGAAGCAGCGGATACGGAATCCTCATCAGGCGAGGCCGCAGATGTGATTGACGAACTGATTACAGAAGATGAGCCTGCTGTCGATGATTCGATCTGGGACGACCCATATATCGATGAAGATATCGATTTCGATGAGGATACGTCTTCCGATTCCGAAACCAGTATTTTCGATGATGCAGCTATAACAGATGAAATAAGCGAAGATATCGGTTATGAGGATATGGAGGACGAAACGGTTCCGTCAGAAGAGATCCTTGCAGAGGATGAGACGGATTCGAAGAAAGTAAAAGAGGAACTGTCCGGGGCTGACGATGAGTCAGAAGACGATAAGGATTCTCTCAAAAAGAACAAAAAGAAAAAAGATGCGGGTACAGAAGAGCAGACCGAAACGGCTTCCGGTGAATGCGGTGCAAATGCAACGTGGAAGCTCAAGGACGGAAAGCTGACCGTATCAGGCAGCGGTCCCATGGACTATTCCAAGCGTCCCTGGGAAAAATATAAATCCGAGATTACATCCGTGGTGATCGGTTCCCAGATCACGAATGTTGCGGATGAAGCGTTTAAAGGATGTTCCGTACTGTACTCTGTCAAGATCGGAAGCGGTGTTCTTGCAATCGGGAATTATGCATTCAGTGACTGTCCGCAGCTGCTGAGCGTGACGATCCCCAATTCGGTTCTTTCAATTGATCATCATGCGTTTGCCGAAGATACGAATCTGACCAGGGTCGTGATCGGCGACCACGTGGAAATAATCGGCACGTCTGCTTTCTGCGACTGCAAAAACCTGACGGATCTGACCATTGGATCCCGTGTAACTTCGATCGGCGTTTTTGCATTTGCCTATGACAGTTCCCTGACCAGCGTTCACATACCGGCCAAGGTGACGACGATCGATCAGGGCGCCTTCCTTGATAACAAGGCCATGACGACCCTTACCTTTGCGGAAGGTTCAAAACTGACGACGATCGGAAAAGAAGCTTTCGGGAACTGCAGCCGTCTTACAGATGTTGCCATCCCGGCCAATGTGACGGAGATCGGTGACAATGCATTCCAGAATGGTTACAGGCTGTCTTCTCTGACGTTTGAGGGAACTAAGCTGAAAAAGATCGGAACCGAAGCGTTCAGCGGCTGCAGCAGTCTGACTTCCGTCCGTATTCCGGCCGGTACGGACAAGATCGGCGACCGTGCCTTTGCCGGCTGTTCTTCTTTGAGCAAACTTTCGCTGAAAGCGGGTCTGAGATCGATCGGCCATGAGGCATTTTCCGGCTGTTCACTGACTTCCGTGTCTGTTCCTTCGACAGTAACCACGATCGGAAACAGTGCATTCAGTGAAAATACGGATTTGGCGAAACTGGTTCTGAGGAAGGGACTGGTTTCGATCGGGGACAATGCATTTGCAAACTGTACATCCCTGAGCAGCCTGGTGATTCCTTCCACTGTAACTTCCGTCGGTGAGTATACGTTCCGTAACTGTACCGGTCTTACTTCGGCCGTGATCGGGGATAACGTCACCCTCATAGATTTTGAAGCATTCTGCAACTGTACGTCACTTTCCGATCTCGTTTTCGGAAAAAACCTGAATCTCATAGGCGACAGTGCCTTTGCCGGGTGCAGCAAACTGACAGATCTGGTGATTCCGAACAGTGTAAAGACGATCGCTGAGTACGCGTTCCGGGATTGCACCAGACTGAAGTCCGTTAATATCGGAAGCGGTATTGCAAATATAAAAGACGGTGCATTTTCTGATGATATATCGCTGCGTGAGGTGGTGATCTACAACAAGACGGTATCCTTTGCGGATCTGTCTTTCAATCGCTGTAAAAATGTTGTCTTCTACGGACCGGACGGCGGCGGTACGGTAAAAACGTTTGCCAAAAACCATGGTTTTTCCTACAAGAATATTGTAAAAACTCCGCTTTCCGCAGACTGGTTCTGCCTGAGCGAGACGGAATATCTCTATGATTCAAAAACACACAAGCCGGCCGTAATAAATTTAGAGGGACTCACGGAGAATTTTGATTATGTCGTATCCTATGAGAATACCAGAAATGCGGGAACGGCAAAGGCTGTCCTCATCGGAATGAACGGATACGGCGGTACAGTGACTCTGAATTATAAAATTTCCGCACGCGATCTCAGTGACTGTACCATCACGGTGCCTTCGAAAAGCACCTATACCGGAGAAGTCATCAAGGCACCGGTAACCGTAAAAGCGGGGAAGGTTACGATGGATTCCTCCAATTATACGCTGACCTACGGTAATAACAAAGCTGTCGGAAAAGCGTTCGTGACGATTACTCCGAAGAAAAATCTGACGGGAACGCCTGTCACAAAATATTTCAAAATTGTACCCACCGGCACGGTTCTTACCTCCCTGTCAAATAATTACGCCGGCAGGCTTAAGGTTACATGGGAGCGAAACAGCAAGGTGACAGGCTACCAGATCCAGTATTCGGCGGACAGTAAGTTTTCGTCTGCAAGAGCGATCAAGATTACGGACAACAGGACAGTGAAGAAAACGATCAGTAAGATCATCCAGAAAGGAAAGACATACTACGTCCGTATTCGTACTTATAAAAGGGTGAACGGAAGATATTACTGTTCCGGATGGAGCAAGGCGATGAGCCTGAAGATCACGAAATAAATTATAAGATGAACAGATGGCCGGACAGTTTTTTACAGCTGTCCGGCCGGCTTTTTGAAAAAGAAGGAATCAGCATGATTCACCGGAACTGCTAATCGGGAAATGTACTTCTGTAAATTCCCTCTGCAAATTCATCAGGAAGTCATTTTTCATGAAAATAATGGTCTGATTTTTATAAGAATTCTTCTTTATACGGAGAATTTTTTGTAGTAGACTGATACAAGCTGATTGCTGGTATGCAGAGTTTGTGAAAGTGTGCAGTTGCAGTCTTTTTCAATTATTGAAAGGGGATCGGAATGAAACAGAAATTTGTGGCCGTGATTCTTTGTGCGGCGATGTGTCTGGCACCTGTTACGCAGGTTTATGCCTCAGAGGTATCCGAAAGCAGTTTATCCGAGGAGATGAATTCTTCGGATGAAGGCGGTGATATCTTCACCGGCAGCGAAATCGATGAGGTGCCGGCGGCAGATGACAGGTCTGAATACGAAGACTCTTCGATCTGGGACGACGCTCTGATTGAAGACGAGACTGGGATACCGGATGAGGAGTATTCCGACGGCAGTGGGGTCGATACCGGATCGGAAGATGATGGTTTCTATTACGATGGAGATGAGGACCTTATTCCGGATGAAACAGATTCCGAGGAAGATCCCGGTCAGGACATCTGGTTTGACGGGGATTACGAAGAAGATGCGTCAGACGAAGCAGATGAAGCGATAGAAGAAATCACGGAAGAGCAGACGGATTCCGAAGACGGAAATACAAAGAAGGATCCGGCTCCGAAAGAACAGAGTGACGGGAAAGAACAGAGCAGGGAAGAAGCGCAGAGCGGACCGCACGATCCGGAGACCTTTGACTGGGACGGAAACGTTCTTCGTTATTATGATAAGGACGGGATCGAGCTTTCGATCATTGAATGGCCCGGCTATGATATTTCCACTGGTTTCCTGTACATTACGGACAAAAAGTATGCCGGAACCTATTGTCCGGATCCGGAGGCTGACGTTTTGATGGATACCTGCTGCAAACTGCAGACGGGGGATGCAGTCGGAGCAGACGGCAATCTGTATTATTTCTCTCCGAAAAAAAATAAACAAGGCATGCCCGGGAACATGCATAAGGGCTGGCTTGCCCAGGAAGATTATACAAGATGGCGTTATTACGATAGGACCACAGGTATTCGTCAGACACCTTATATTTGTGCAAGAAAACTGAATAAAACGCTGATGGGCAATGAGAAGTATCTGCTTGATGAGGACGGCTACATTCTGAAAAACGCGAAAGCAGAAGCAGCCGACGGATATACGTATTTCAGCACGAAAAAGGGAACGATCCGCAGAAATACCCGTGTGAAATTCAGGGATAGTGACGGAGCACACTGGTATGCGGTGAGCAAATACGGTCATATGATAACCAATAAACTGGTTAAGTTTAACGGTGTGCGGTATTATTTCGGGAAAAACGGAAGAAAGGTTTCCTGGAGAGACAGCTGGCATCGCTGCTCCAATAACCGATATTATTATTTTGGTTCTACACCCGGAGCCGTTTCCGAAAAGAAAGGCTGGCAGCTGGTCAGAGTAAACGGGAAATCCAAAGGATGGTTCTATTTCAGCAAAAACGGAAATCATTATATAGACCGGTGGATGGACGATATGTATTTCAGACCGGACGGAAGACTGGCTTCCGGACCGCTGGAAGTTGACGGAACGTACTATTTCTTTGGAACATCGACAACAAAGGTCCATGACGGTTCTCTTGTCAGAGGGAAGATGATCAACTACAAGGGAGATATCTATCTGACGGATAAAAACGGGATTCTTTTTACAAACAAATGGAAAAAGTACAAAGGAAATTATTACTACTTCATGGCAGACGGCTCCGCGCTTACCGATGATTTTGCACAGAAAGGCAGTAAATGGGGTTACTGTGATAAAAACGGTGTGTTCTGTACCGGCTGGGTGACGGTAAGCAGTACGGAGAATCTGGTGAAATACCTTAATCCGGACGAAATGGGATTTTATGAGGATGAGGTCGTTACGATCGACGGCGTACAGTACCGGTTCGATGAAAACGGATACCGCGTGAGAGACCGCCGGGCAGAATATGTCGGTTCTGATTTTTATCTGGAAGTTGACCGTGTCAACGGGATCGTGACAGTTTACTCAGATTCATCGAAAACCATTCCGATTTATTCGGACAGGGTGTCGGTAGGCCTTCCCTGGATGGAAACGCCGCTTGTGACGAATCAGATCATCCACAGTGCAAACAGATGGGAACCCCTGATCGGACCGAGCTGGGGACAGTATGGTGTGCACGTGATCGAAGGAATCTACTTCCATTCCGTTCCCTGTGACGAACCGAATCCTTATAATGTTCCGCCGGAAGAATATTATAAGCTGGGAAGTCCCGCTTCGCACGGCTGCATCCGCGTGACGGTGGCAACAGCAAAGTGGATCTATCAGAACTGCAACGGATGCCCGGTTACCATTTTCGATGGTGCGTATGTGGAAGATGATGCCCGTAAGGGACCGCTCGGAAAACCGCCGATCGTTCCGATGACAGGCAATTTCGATCCGACCGATACCTTTGTATAAAAGGACGGGTTATAGAGAAAGACAGCCGGATGGTTTTGAACTATCCGGCTGTTTTTGTGAATTTTTTCAGATCTTCAGGTATGTCTGCGGTGAAATGCATTGCCTTTCCGGTGATGGGGTGTGTAAAATCCAGCTTCCAGGAATGGAGAGCCTGCCGGGCGAGACTATGGGGCAGGGCTGCACCGGCTTTCGGTACGCCTTTTTCAAACAGCGGAATGACATCGGGATGGTAGAGAGAATCGCCGAGAAGGGGGTGTCCGATGGCGGCCATATGGACCCGGATCTGGTGTGTTCGGCCGGTTTCCAGATGCAGCTGAAGAAGGGTGTAAGGGGACGGGGCTTCTGCAGAAGGGGATTGTATCGTGCCCGGCTCTTTTGAAGAATGGGGTTGTACCGCGTCCGGGAAGCTGCGGCCGGGTATATGTTCAGATTCTGTTCTGTCAGGAGAGGCGGATATGGCATCATCCGTATTTTTGTGCAGAAAGTCTCTGCCGGTCAGCGGTTCATAGTGCGTAACGGCCGGATCCCCGTTTTCTTCATCCACGCAGCGTTCAAGCAGAGAGCCTTCTTTTCGGCCGATCGGCAGGCGTAGGGTTCCGGCTCGGGCAGCCTCTTCCAGAACCGCCTCC
>JABUSX010000205.1 GCA_021442545.1 Eubacterium sp.
CAGTGCCTGGAAGCCGTTGCAGATGCCGAGCACAAGACCGTCCCGTTTTGTCAGAAGATCCATGACCGCTTCCTTCAGAGCTTCATTACGGAAAGCCGTTGCAAAGAATTTTGCGGAACCGTCCGGTTCGTCACCGGCCGAGAAACCGCCCGGGAACATGATGATCTGGGACTGTTCGATCTCTTTCCGGAACACTTCAACGGATTCCCGGATCGCCGCTTCACTCAGGTTGCGGAAGACCTGTGTACGGACTTCCGCTCCGGCTGCCGTGAAGGCACGGGAGCTGTCATATTCACAGTTTGTTCCGGGGAAGACCGGAATGAATACCCGCGGCGTCCCGACCTTTCCTGTGATCACAGATGCCGTCCGGCCTGTATCTTCTTTCCTGAAAATACCGCTGTCTTCCACCGTGCAGGCCGCCGGTTCCCTGTGTGACGTGCTTCTGAACACACTCTCAAGGGTGCCTTCCCACGCTTTCCCGATCTCTTCACCGGGAAGCGTATCTTCGCCTGCTGCGAGTTCATATGTATCGATAACGGTTCCGACCGGAACTGCCGCAAACGGAAGTTCTGCATCCGGAGCCGCTTCCAGGATCAGGTCTCCGGCAGCGGGACGGAAGATCTCTTCTTCTGTCATGTTTTCAGACAGACGGATGCCGAGCCGGTTGCCGAACATCATCCGGGAAAGTGAGGGTGCAAGACCAAGCCTGTCTGCAGAAGAAGCCGCACAGATCAGGCCGGACTGCATCGCCGCATGTATCTCTTCGTAAATCGCCATGATCTTTTCGTAATCAGGCAGATCCCAGGCATCCCGCGGCAGTCTGACCAGTACCAGTCTGTCGCCTGCTTTTTTCAGCTCCGGTGTCCGGATATCCCCGATCTTTCCCATTGCCACGGCAAAGGATACGAGTGTCGGCGGCACATCGATCTCATTGAAGGTCCCGGACATGCTGTCCTTTCCGCCGATCGATGCCAGACCGTACCGGCACTGTGCCTCATATGCACCGAGAAGAGCAGCCAGAGGCTGGCTCCAGCGAAGCGGATCTTCTGTCATACGACGGAAGTATTCCTGGAAAGTAAAATGTACCTTCCGTGCGTCTCCGCCTGCAGCCACGATCCTGGACAGCGATTCCGTGATGGCCCAGGACGCGCCATGATACGGACTCCAGGAAGAAATGTAGGGGTCAAAACCGCAGCTCATCAGCGAAACCGTTTCCGTTTCCCCGCCGAGAACAGGTACTTTTGCGGCCATGGCCTGCGTTTCCGTCATCTGGAAGCGTCCCCCGTAGGGCATCAGCACGCTGCCCGCTCCGATGGAAGCGTCAAACATTTCCACAAGTCCCTTCTGAGAGCAGGCGTTCAGATCACTGACCGCCTTCAGCCAGCGATCTTTGAATCCCGCGGAATCTTCCCGGTATTTCAGAGGATTATCCGCCTCATCCGGAATCTCCACGGCAGCATCCGTCTCCTGACGGGCTCCGTTCGTATCCAGGAAAGCCCGTGAGATATCCACGATCTTCTTTCCTCTCCAGCGAAGCACCAGCCGCGGATCCTCCGTTACAACGGCCACACGGACTGCTTCCAGATTCTCCTCGTCCGCATAGGCCAGGAATTCCGCTTCATCGGAAGGATCGATCAGAACAGCCATCCGTTCCTGAGATTCGGAAATGGAAAGTTCCGTACCGTCAAGCCCTTCGTATTTTCTCGGAACCTTGTCCAGATCGACCGACAGGCCGTCTGCCAGTTCTCCGATCGCCACGGAAACACCGCCTGCGCCGAAATCGTTGCACTTTTTGATCAGACGGCTGACTTTCTCCCGCCGGAACATACGCTGCAGCTTTCTTTCTGTCGGCGCATTTCCTTTCTGCACTTCGGCTCCGCAGGTCTCCAGAGATTCTGTCGTATGGACCTTGGAAGAACCTGTTGCGCCGCCGATCCCGTCACGGCCGGTCCGGCCGCCGAGCAGGATGATCAGATCTCCGGGAACACCGTTTTCTCTTTTGACGGCGTTGCGCGGTGCAGCACCCAGGACCGCACCGATCTCCATCCGCTTCGCCGCATAACCCGGATGATAGATCTCTTTGACATATCCGGTGGCAAGACCGATCTGATTGCCGTACGAGCTGTAGCCTCTTGCCGCACCGCGTGTAAGCGTTTTCTGCGGCAGCTTCCCTTCCAGAGTCTCGGAAAGCGGAACCGTCGGGTCGGCTGCTCCTGTCACACGCATGGCCTGGTACACATAGGTACGGCCTGAAAGCGGATCACGGATCGCGCCGCCGAGGCAGGTTGCCGCACCGCCGAAGGGTTCGATCTCCGTCGGATGGTTATGCGTCTCATTTTTAAAATTGATCAGCCACTCTTCTTCTTTTCCGTTCACATCCACCGGAACGATAATGCTGCAGGCATTGATCTCGTCCGACTCTTCCTGATCCGTCAGTTTTCCTTCTTTTTTCAGTTTTCTGGCAGCCATCGTAGCCAGATCCATCAGGCAGATATATTTGTCCTTCCGGTCTCCGTACAGGGCTTTGCGGTCTTCCAGATATTTTTCCAGCGTATTTTTGATCGCCTCTGCGTATACGCCGTCTCCGACCGTTATATTTTTGAGTTCGGTAGAGAATGTCGTATGCCGGCAGTGATCGGACCAGTAGGTGTCCAGAACACGGATCTCCGTGATCGTCGGATCGCGCCTTTCCTCATCCCGGAAATGATCCTGTATAAAACGAAAATCCCGGAATGTCATGGCCAGAGATAAACTCTCATAGAGTTTTTTCAGTTCTTCTTCGCAAAGCGCAGTAAATCCCTCAAATACAAGCACATCTTCCGGTTCCGGGAAAGACATGGCCAGCGTTTCCGGCTTTTCCTCATCGCAGATACGGGAATCCACCGGATTGACGCAGTGCTTTTTAACGATTTCCATATCGGAATCGGAAAGCGGTCCGGAGATCACATAGGTCGTAGCCGAACGGATCACCGGTTTCTGGGTTTCATCCAGAAACTGAATACACTGCTCGGCGGAATCTGCTCTCTGATCAAACTGACCGGGCAGGTATTCCACGGAAAATACATGATCATCCTTTTCAAAAGGAAATGTTTCTTCATAAAGATTGTCGACCGGCGGCTCTGCAAATACACAGCGGCAGGCCTCTTTAAAGACATCCTCTGACACGTTTTCCGCATCATACCGCACAAGAATACGGACACCGGCTGCCTGCGGCAGACCAAGATAGTACCTGAGTTCATGGAAAAGATCCTGTGCCGCACCATCAAACCCTTTTTTCTTTTCTACATAGACTCGCCTGACCTGGCTCACTTTCTGTCTCCTTTCACCTTATAAAAATAAATCTTATTGTTCATTGCTGCACAGTCTTGTTTTTATGCCCGGCCAGCGCCTCTTTGATCTGGCAGGTCCTGTCCTTACAGTTGATGCACTTCAGCGTCTGATTGGACCCTTCCCAGAAACGTTCCGGATGCATGGAATAGAGGATCTCCCAGCGAATCAGTACGATCAGGGACGTGAAAAACAGACTCCACGAGAAGAAATCCTTTATAAACAGCATCGGCGTGAACATCATGAAATGTCCCCAGTCATAAATTCTGCAGTTGACGCAGCATTTGTTCTTCATGATCTTAGACTGGAACGGGCAGAAGAACAGAATACAGATATAATCACTAAGAAAATAAAAACATGTCAGAAGAAGGAGTTCCTCTTCATGTATGACCCCGGCCAGGTAAAGAAGTGCCCAGAATCCGTTCAGGACCAGCCAGACGAGCATCACCTTCCAGGCCGCCAGATTCTGCTTCTGAATGAATTTCAGAAGTTCGTACTCCGAATAATTTTTTACCGGTACATAATCCACCTGCTGCGCTTTCCGCAGCGCCATGCTGCGCAGTTTGTTCGGAAACAGATGCAGGATCATGGTCACCATGAAAAAGACCCAGAACACATGAAGGATCGTAAAATGATTGAAAAATTCCTTCCCCATGATCAAGGCGACCAGATCTTTCCGGAACAGGTAAATGTACAATGCCGCCGCGAAAATAAAAAGCCGAAGCGCCAGCTTAAACATGTAATGCTTCAGTTTTCTCGTAAAAACGATTTCTTTTAACCTTTGTATCATACCAATTATTCCTGTAAAAAGAGTTTCGGCTGCTTTCTGCCGGGAAAAACCGGGATCTGTTCCCTGACATTGTCACTTATTCTTCTTTGCGGTAAAATAGATTCAGATTTCAAACCATCAGGAGAGGTTCTTATGAGTAATCTGATTCTCATTATTGTAATATTATCTGCCGTATTTTTCTATTTCTTTGCGATTGCCCCTAAGATGAACCTTGGCCGCCGCAAGACTGTCAGTTCCTTCTCCAGGTGGGATTTCGCACACCGCGGTCTCTGGAATCTCGAACAGGGCATTCCCGAAAACTCCATGCCTGCCTTTATCGAGGCTATGCGGCAGCATACCGCCATCGAGCTTGACGTCCGCCTGACAAAGGACCATAAACTTGTCGTAATCCATGACAGCAGCCTGAATCGTCTCTGCCGTGTGAACGGCGTTGTGGAAAAGCTCACCTATGCTCAGCTTTCCGCCCTGAAGCTCTGCGGCACGGAATACGGCATTCCCCTTCTGGATGAAGTCCTGCAGACCGTCCGCGGCCGTGTCCCCCTTCTGATTGAGATCAAAACCTACGGATCGGATCTGACCATATGTTCCTGCCTGTTTAAAAAGCTCGAGTTCTACAACGGCCGGTATCTGGTTCAGTCCTTTGACCCCTTTGCGCTTCGATGGTTTTCCAGAAATGCACCCCATGTCCTGACCGGACAGCTTGCCGGTGTTCCTCCGACAACGGAACGCCGCGGCTTTTTTGCGACCCTTTTGTCCTACATACTCGTGATCAATGTGATCAGCCGGCCGGACTTCATATCCTATGAGCTGCATCATGCCGATTTCCTGAGCGTTAAGATCAACAAGCATCTTTACCGTACGCCGATCTTCGTCTGGACAGCCCGCACCATGAACGACTACCGCCAGGCAAAGGCACTTTTCACCTCTGTAATCTTCGAAAAGATCACACCTTAACCGTTTTTTATCCTCTACACTTTTTTCAGTTTTGCAAAGGAAGCAAACATCTTCTTTTTGCCGACACGATCGAATTCGACCGTTACTTCAAAGTCCCTCGGTCCTTCCTGTATGCCGGTCACGGTTCCCGTTCCGAATTTCACATGCCGGACCTGATCTCCGATCCCGTAATCCAGCCGGTCTGCCTTCACGACCCGGAATTCCTGAAGGGTCGAACCGGCAGATCGTTTCAGAACACCGGCACCCGTTTTCCGGGCAAAACTGCCCGAAGAAGCACCGTCATGGTATCCGTTCTGCGAATACGTCCTGTCGTCATATCCGGCATAGGAACGATCTGTATTCCCGAAAGAACGTCTGTCATACGGGTCCTCTTCCCGGAAACGTTCTCCGCCGTACTGCCCGTACCGGTTTCCGCCATAGCCGTTTTCCCCGTATTGTCCGTATGGATTTCCCCGGCGTTCGGTCCGGCCTCCTGCATCCAGCATTTCCGGCGGAATCTCCCGGATAAACCGTGAAACCTTCAGAAACTGCGGCTCACCCCGCAGTGTACGCATCGATGCAGCCGTCAGTGTCAGCTCTCTGCGTGCCCGGGTCATACCGACATAGCAAAGCCGCCTCTCCTCTTCGATTTCCGAATCATTGCCGGAGCCCGCAGCCATATAACTCGGGAAGGTATTTTCCTCCATGCCGGCAAGATATACAGAATCAAACTCCAGACCTTTGGCTGCGTGCATCGTCATCAGCAGAACACTGTCCATATCTTCCGAGACACTGTCGATATCTGCCACCAGTGAGACCTGCTGCAGAAAATCATCCAGAGAAGCGTCTTCTGTCTGATCGGCATAATCCTGCGCTTTGGAAATAAACTCCTCCAGGTTTTCAATCCTGGCCCGCGCCTCATCCGTCTGTTCCGCCTCCAGTTCCGCCAGATACCCTGTTTCCTTCAGAATCTGTTCGATGAGATCCGCAACTGACAGGTAGTCTGCGGAAACCGCCCGGAACCGGCTGATCATGGTCGTGAATTTTCGTATCTTCTCCAGTGCACGCCCTGTCCCCGGAATATTTTCCGCATCCGTAAGGGCTTCATAAAAGGACAGTCCTTTTTCGGAGGCATACTCCTGAATATGTGTAAGCGTTGCTGCGCCGATTCCTCTGCGCGGCACATTGATAATACGCAGAACAGAAAGATCATCCGAACCGTTTGCGATCGTTTTCAGATAGGACAGAATATCCTTGATCTCTTTCCGGGAATAGAAATTGACCCCTCCGACGATCTTATACGGAACATTTGCCGCCACACATTTTTCTTCGAAAAGACGGGACTGCGCATTTGTGCGGTAAAGAACCGCAAAGCGGCTGTATTTTCCTCCGTCCGTCTGAACAGCTGCGCGGATCTCACCGACTGCAAACTCTGCTTCTTCGTAGCCGGAACCGAAGAGCCGGAAACGGACTTTTTTTCCGTGACCCTGATCCGTCCAGAGTTTTTTGGCTTTGCGTTCCGTGTTGTTTGCGATCACGGCATTCGCCGCATCCAGGATCTCCGGCGTCGAACGGTAATTCTGTTCGAGCCTGATCACAGCCGTTCCGCGGAATACCTGTTCGAAGGAAAGGATATTCCGGATATTTGCTCCCCGGAACCTGTAGATCGACTGATCATCGTCACCGACTACGCAGAGATTCCGGTATTTTTCTGCCAGAAGACGAATAAATTCAAACTGTACGCTGTTTGTATCCTGATACTCATCTACAAGGATGTAACGGAAACGTTCCCTGTATTCATCCAGAACATCCGGTGCCTTGCGGAACAGTTCCACAGTCAGCACCAGAAGATCATCAAAATCCAGCGCATTATTGCTTCTGAGTTTTGTCTGATAAGCCTCGTAGAAGTCTGCCTGACGTTCCTCTTCCCGTCCCACCGCAGAAGAACGGAACTGCTCCGGAGAGATCATCTCATTCTTTGCTGAGGATATACGGCTCAGGATCGTACGTTCCTTGTAGATCTTCGGATCCAGACCTTTTTCACGCAGGATCGATTTGATGACCTGACGGCAGTCGTCCGTGTCATAGATCGTAAAGGAACGGTCATAACCGATCCTGTCAATATCTCTGCGAAGGATACGGCAGCAGGTCGAATGAAAGGTAGCGACCCAGATCATGGAAGCTCTGTCCCCCACGACCGCGTCGATCCTGTCTCTCATCTCACCGGCCGCTTTATTGGTAAACGTTATGGCAAGAATATTCCAGGGTGCAGCAATATTTTCGCTGATCAGGTGTGCAATTCTGTATGTAAGAACTCTTGTCTTGCCGGAACCGGCTCCGGCAAGAATCAGGAGCGGCCCCTCTGTATGTTCGACCGCCTTTCGCTGAGGCGGATTCAGTTCCTGTAAAAAATCCATTTATGTTAACTCCGTCCGGTCAGTGATCTTTTCACGGATCGCCACCATCTGTTTTTCTATATGCTGGCTGATGCAGATCTTGCTTTTTTCCTCATCATGTCTTTTGAGACAGCCCCAGAGTTCATCATGTTCCCCGATCAGCGTCTGCCGGATGTCATCGTCCTTCAGATACTCCAGACGAAAACGGAACATCTGGTCACGAAGATTATTGATCAGCTGTTCCAGACGGCGGTTCTCTGCCGAACGGTACACGACAGCATGAAAAGCTTCATCTGCCTCTGCAAGTTCTATGATGTCCCCGAAGTTTTCCGCACATCGTTCAAAGTCACGGGATGCTCTGTACAGCTCTTCCAGCCCTGCATCCGTAATTCTTCTGCAGGCCAGCATGACCGCCATTTCTTCCAGCCCCGTCCGAACCTCCAGCACATCCTGAAGATCCTTTTCCGTAATGCTGGCCACCTGCGCACCTCTGTGCGGCATATTGATCACAAGACCTTCCAGTTCCAGCATCCGGATCGCTTCCCGGACAGGTGTGCGGCTGACGCCGAGACGATTTGCCAGCTGGATCTCCATCAGCCTTTCTCCGGGTTTCAGATATCCGTGCAGAATCCCTTTTCGAAGCGTATGAAAGGATACATCCCGAAGCGACATATCGGGCAAGCCGTTCATTAATTCTGATAATCTGTCATCACACATGCTATCTCATCCTCTCTGAAGGAGTCAATGAATCCGGTTAAGCGGAGCCGTAAGGCAAACATTCACAAACGGCAGGCATTTCCTCAATGCATCTTCTGCTCTGCGAGCCTTTTCCTCATCCGTAAAGATCCCGAAAACCGAAGGCCCGCTTCCGCTCATTCTCGCACCCAGTGCCCCGTTTTCCATCATGCATGTGCGGATCTGTCCGATCACGGGATATCTTGCTCCGGTAACATCCTCCAGAACATTTTTCATGGATCCTGCCAGATTCGGCAGATCCCCTTTATACAGGCTTTTCAGCTGATCATCAATGCGGGCATGTATATTTCTGTCTTCCACATCAAATAAATGATAGATCTCCTGCGTGGAAACAGAAAGTTCGGGCACCGCAAGCAGGATTGCGCAGTCCGGCATAGGAGGCAGTTCCGTCAGAATCTCTCCGATCCCTTCTGAAAGTGCGGTTCCTCCGCAAATACAAAACGGCACATCTGCACCGAGAGAAAGACCGATCCTGCATAGTTCGCCGCGGTTCAGACCGAGAGCAAACATCTGATTCATCCCGTTCAGGATCGCTGCCGCATCTGCGCTTCCTCCGGCCAGGCCGGATGCAAGCGGAATCTTCTTTTCAAGAAAGATCTTCACACCGGTTCCAGGCAGATACAGACGGATCACGGTCTCTGCGGCACGTACCGCCAGATTACTGCTGTCCGGCTTCAAAACAGAACAATCCGATTCAAAAAAGACACCGGGCCGGTCGGTCTCCTCGATTCGAAGATTATCGCACAAACCGATCTCCTGCATGATCATGCGCACAAGATGATAGCCGTCCTTTCGTCTTCCGATGATATCCAGCCCCAGATTGATCTTCGCATATGCGTTTTCCGAAATCGCTCGCATAATGTCCTGTTTAAAACTCCCGCCTGTTTTCCGGCTGTTGTGAATCTTGCATTCTGACAGCTGTTTTTTTATAATCTTTAGTGCTGGTCACAATCTGCAGATCACTGCTTCTCCAGGTTGATTGCCAAAATGTTGATTTACGTTGATTACTTTTGCAGAGGATAAACCATGCTCCGATCTATTGCCGCGATCTTTCTCGCCATTTTTTATCTGGTCTCCACCCTTCCGGTTCTCGTGTATCTTCTTCTGTTCTGCAGAAAAGATCCCGAAAAACAGGTCCGTATCGCAAAACCGATGATCCAGTGGGTCTTCCGCGCCTTCATGAAAATAGCAGGAACGAAATTAACGGTTATCGGAAAAGAAAACATTCCGGCCGATCAGGCAGTCCTTTTTGTTTCCAACCACAGGAGCATCTTTGACGTCGTATCCGTCTACACACTGCTCGATATTCCTGTAAGTTTTGTTTCCAAAAAATCTCTGCGCAAGATCCCTCTGTTCAGAAACTGGTTCGACTTCCTCGGCACTCTGTATTTCGACAGAGACGATCTGAAAGACGGAATCCGAATGCTTAAGGATGCCATCAATCTGGTGAAAAACGGTACCTCCGTCTATATCTTCCCTGAAGGAACACGCCGGAAAGAAGAAAAAGAACTTCCGCTTCTTCCCTTCCATGAAGGCAGCTTTCGTATCTCTACAAAATCCGGGTGTCCGGTCATTCCGATTGCCATCCACAACTCCATGAATGTGTTCGAGCGGCAGTTTCCCCGCCTTGTGCCGACAAACCTCCGGATCGAATTCGGAGAACCCATCGACCCTTCTTCCCTGACAAAACAGGAACAGCGGAAGATGGGAGAACTTGCCTCAGGAAAAATCACGGCTGTACTGGAAAAATGTGCGGACGAATGAACGGACTCATCTGAAAATACGGCCGCAGCGCTGTTTTCCGAACAATCCCCTTCGAATGCTAAAGTCATGAAGCGGAATAAAGCATTCCGCCCATGACTTTTCTGATCCGAAATATTTCAGAGGAACCGATCTCTTTTCACAGGATCCGGTTCCCTCTGACTCTTCCCATATACTCAGGGTTCGATTCCTTCAAACGCGACCATCGCGCCCTCTGTCTTTTCCATTGCATACTCTTCTTCCGTACGAATGGTCCAGGTGAGTCTCGGCGTGCGATAGAGAATACGACAGAGCCACATGCTCGGATTGTATCTCGTTGACGTGTTGCAGACCAGCATATCCGGCTCTGTCAGGAAGTTCAGCAGCAGACTGTTTGTAAGGATATCCCAGATAATGTTCTTGATTCCGTATCCGCTGGTATGATTGTGATCGATCATCTGACCCCGGATATATTCATTTCTTTCCGAATGGAACCAGCGCAGCACACACGGATCTATAGACTGCACAGCGAAAACCCCGTCATAACGATCCAGAACTTCACAGACAGCATCACAGAGCTTCTCAACGTTTTCTTTCACATGAAGCTCAACCAGAACCGGAACGCGGGCATCGATCAGATCCAGTGCCTCTTTCAGAGTCGGAATCTGTTCTTCCGTACCGGAAAGGCGGAGTTCTTTTACTTCTTCCAGTGAACGCTCTTCGATCGTTCCGATCTTTTCCGTCATGCGATACACCTGGAGATCGTGAAACAGTACCGGAATACCGTCCTTTGTAACACGAACATCCATTGTCAC
>JABUSX010000408.1 GCA_021442545.1 Eubacterium sp.
GATCGGCAGATAACATCGGGTCGCTGAAAAAATATTTCAGGATCAGCAGATAAAAAGATGATAATAAAAAGGAGGATCAATATGCTTGAAAGCTTATTCAGCCCGATTAAAATCGGCAATGTAACCGTACCGAACCGTATTGTACATGTTCCTACAGACATAAGCACAGGCGATCCTGACGGCGGCGTAAACGAAAGAGTTATTGCGTATCATGAAGAGATCGCAAAGGGAGGCTGCGGCCTGATCATCGTCGGCGCAACGACGCCGAATTCTGTAACAGGACGTCCGACGGTCACCTGTCTTTCGGCCGATGCGGATTATTTCATTCCCGGACTTGCAAGGCTTGCGGCTGCCATGCATAAACATGGGGCGGTCGCCTGCTGCCAGATCCAGCATCCGGGACGCCAGGCTGCCTGGCCGAGAAAGGGACAGATCTCCTGCTCGGATATGGTCTCCGATCTGCCGGGTTCCGCAGGCCGTGAGGTGGTTTATGCGGGCGATACCCGTCACGGAAAGATCGCGCGTGCCATGACGGTCGAAGAGATCTATGATCTTATTGAAGAGTACACAGAGGCGGCCTGGAGAGTAAAGGAAGCCGGTTTCGATGCCGTGGAGCTTCATGCGGCTCACGGATATATGATCGCACAGTTCATGTCACCCTCGACGAATACGCGGAATGACCGTTTCGGCGGAAAATATGACAACCGTATGCGCTTCATTCTTGAGATCATTGCGGGTATTCAGAGAAAATGCGGCAAAGATTTCCCCGTACTTGTCCGTTACTGCGCGGAAGAGTGCAAGGAAGACGGACGCTTCCTCGATGAATCGGTGAGGATCGCAAAGACGCTGGAAAAAGCCGGCGTTGCAGCTCTTGATATATCGGCGGGTATTTTTGACAATGCCGAGTCGGTCATGGATCCGATGTACTACAAGGAAGGCTGGAACACCTATACGGCAGAAGCAATCAAAAATGCGGTTTCCGTTCCGGTGATCACGAGCCATACGCTCCGCAATCCTTCCTACTGCAACAAGATCATTGAGGAAGGAAAGACCGATATGGTCGGCATGTCCCGCCAGATGCTTGCGGATCCCTACTGGGCAAACAAGGCCAAAGCAGGGAAGATCGAAGAGATCCGTAAATGCATCAGCTGCCTCCAGGGATGCTGGGCAGAGTCGCTCCTGCACAAACAGGAGATGCGCTGCGCGGTCAATCCCGCGATCGGTGATATGCGCTTCCTCAACATTCAGAGAGTGCCGGAAGGCGAGGAGCTGAAAGTGGCCATCGTAGGCGGCGGAATTGCAGGCATGGAAGCGGCAAGGATCTCTACGTTAAGAGGCCATAAGGCAACGATCTTTGAACAGGAAGGAGAGCTCGGCGGCGCGATCCGCTGCTGCTGTGCCGTACCTCCCAAGGCTCAGAAAACGAAATGGTATATCGACTGGCTCCGGCATCAGATGGAAAGTCTTGCTGTCGATGTCAGACTCTATACAAAGGCCGATCCTGAAATGTTGAAGGATTACGATATTGTGCTTTGCGGAACGGGTGCGGAAGCGGTTATTCCGGATATTCCGGGCGCGGAAAAAGGCATTAAGTTCGATGATGTTCTGATCTGCCAGGCAAAGGGATGCAAATACTATCCGGAAAAAGGAAAACCGGAACCGGCCGAGGTCGGACATAAGGTCGTCATCCTCGGAAACCACTACGGAGCCATCGATACGGCAGAAACACTGGCAATCAAGGGCCATGAAGTCGTTCTTGTTACAGAAGACAAGGAATTCGGAACCGGTCTGGAGATCGTCCATAAAGAAACGCTTCTGAAGAGATTCAGCTGCAGCAACGGCGCAGGCCTTCCGGGCGGTGAAGGTGCGCTTGCGGCAGAAGCGGGACCGATTGCCATTCCTGTTGTGATCAAGACGGCAACAACAGTTCTTGAAGTAAAGGACGGCTCGATCGTTCTCATGGATGAGAATTTCAGAAAGTACGAAGAAACCTGTGATTCTGTCATCTACGGAGATACAAAATCGAATACAAGGCTCTATGATGAACTTGTGGCGGCCGGTCTTCTTGTGGGGAATATCGGAGATTCCAAGAAGGTCCGCAACATCCGCGGTGCAACGACAGACGGAGCATGTGCAGGCCTCATGATCGACAATAAATGCTTTATGAACGCAAACAACGTTCTTACCACGGGATATCCTGCAGATGTTGAAAGACAGATGAGATAGGATTCGTTTTTAAGGAAAAGGATGAAATAGTACTCGTCCTTAAAGGAAAAAGAAGAAGGCTCAGAAACAGCTTGCAAAGCATTTCTGAGCCTTCATTCTGTTCATTTCCGCATCTGCATTTTACAGGTTTACGGCAGGTTCCGGTGAGAAATACGCTGTTATAAACGCTGCGGCATCCGGTGCGTTATACGCTGTGACATCCATTGTGATATCCGCAGTGGTATCCGCCGCAGCATCGGCGGCGGCTTTCTCTGTGCCCTCGAAATTCTCCGTGATCCCGTTTCCTGTATTGGGAGCGATTTTGGAGTAGATCAGATCAACCGTGAAGGCTGTCAGAAGGATGGCACAGATAATGTATACGATTTTTCTCGGAATCTTTATAAACAGGGAGTCCAGGAACGGGGCGATGAGGTACACGACAAGGAGGCCGGCCAGAACGAAAACGATCAGACCTTCGGCACAGATGCGCCCGTTCAGATTCAGAAAATAACCGGAATAGTCCCAGTACTGCAGACCTGTGGTCTTTTCGATTATCCAGGAAGCAAAGTATTCCAGCCCGCCGGCTATGAGGAGCATGAGAATGGACAGAAGGAACGGACGGTCGCGGAAACGCTTCAGCACACACAGCATGATGAGACCGCCGGCGCCATAGATCGGAAGCCACGGCCCGTGCAGGGTGCCCCGGTTGGCAAAACTTCCTCCCTGGATCATAAACAGAGATACTTCCCATAACCATCCGATGGCGCAGAAGGAGAAAAACATGAGAATAATGGAGCTGATCGAATAAGCCTTCAGGTAGGTGGCACCTTCCGTGAAATGGATATCCTTCTGATACCTTGTATAAGCGGAATTCAGCCGCAGAGGGTAGGATTCGCCTTTCAGAACCAGTTTTTCGGAACGGATACGGAATTTCCGAACCTCTACTTCGTGATATTTCTTTTCCGATGCGGCAGAGCTGATCCAGATCCCGAAGTTTCTGGCGACGAAGCCGCGGGCGCCTCTCAGGTTTTTTTCCTCTTTTTCGATATATTCGTTCTGTTCCTGGATATCCGAATATACTGTTTCGAGCATGTCGGCCGAAGGTATGGTAAAAAGCGCTTCGTCATTCAGCATATCGGCATTTTCCAGCTTGTTTTCTTTTGCAAGGCTGCGGAGATGTGCATAGTACTCGGCCATCGTACAGAGCATATAAGGCTTTGTGAAAAATATTTCACCGATGCCGAGCGTCAGGAGACCGAAGATCATCCAGGGAAAGAAGCTCAGCTGATATACAAAGCATTCCCATTTGTGTCCGTTCATCATGCGGCGGGAAAGCGTGATCGCTTCAAGCGGCCTGATATCCGGGTTTTCCGCAACGATGTAGGGAACCATGTAATAGGAAAAATGTTTGATAAAACCGCCGATGATCGTAAGGTTCCAAAGTGTCTGGAAAATAAAGGTCAGAAGCATGGTGGCTGAAACACGGGGCCACCTTCGCACAGTCAGGAAGTGCAGCATCGTTGAGATGTCTACATGCGGATAGGTTCGGGCTGTCAGAAAAACGCGGGTCAGACAGGTGTCTATCACATTGAAGAAAAAGATCCAGATCAGAATCTGTATGAGAGCGGACAGGATCATCTGTATGAGAACGGCTGTATTTCTTGACTTTGTGAGCCTGCTGATCGTTTCAGTGACCAGAGCGCTCAGTTTGCCGGAGGAAAGTCGTGTTAAGATTCCGGCAAGAATACCCTTGCTGGAGGAAAAATCCAGAAAGGAAGGCACGTTGTCATTTTTTTCGGGAGAATCTGTGCCTGAATCACCGGAAATGATCTTATCGACCGTATCAAGAAACTTGAAGGAAGAGATATCGGAAGTATCCATTCGGAAAGCGGCTCCGGTAGTTTCCAGAACTTTGTTCAGGTTCCTTGCACGGAGAATGTTTCCCAGACCGGTAGACTGCGTTCCGAAGAATACGGTAACGATAAAGAGGAAGATCAGGATGAAATAGTGCGACCGCAGAGTATCCCAGCCCCGTCGTTTATGCGCCCGGCGCAGATCTTTTCCGGTCAGAACGATCGTTTCGGCAGTATTTCTGTTTTCCAAAATACACCTCCTGAAAAAAATCAATAGGTTACATCGATGACAAAGATATCACGGTCTGTTCCGGCCCGCACCGGCGGTCCGAAAAAGCCTGCTCCTGCCGTCACATAGGTTTTCATACCATAAAGCTCTTTGTATCCGTAAGAGTTTTCCTTTATTTTACTCAAAATCAGGTCTCCGGGGAAGACCTGACCGTTATGAATATGTCCGCTCAGCACGATATCCGCACCGGCTTCAGCCAGTTCCCGGTAATCATCGGGTTCGTGCTCGGCCACGATGATAAGATCCGATCTGTCGCAGCCTGAAAGCAGCTCGTCCGGTGTTTTGATCTGCATACCGGGGATGCCGGGCCGGCTCGGATCCATTCGTCCTGCGAGCGTGATCTTTCCGGGAAGGCGGACATACTCGTCTTCCAGGATGATGAAACCGCAGTCTTCTATGAACTGTGTCATCCGCTCATCCCGGATGGCCGTCTCCGGAGAAGAGACCGAAAAACCGATGAAGAGGTCTTCTTTTACGTCATGGTTTCCGTAAACAAAGTAGACGCCGTATTCGGAACGGATCTGCTGCAGTTCTTTAATGTAAGCCTGCGGGTTCTGCAGGCCGTCATAGGTGCTGGTAAAAAGGTCCCCCGCGATAACAACAAGATCGGCATCCTGTTCGTTGATTTTTTCGACAATCTTCCGGGTACTGTCCGGTGTGGAATTGACGCTCAGGTGCAGGTCGGCTGCCAGGACGATCCGTATCTGGTTTCCGATGCCTTTATCGACGGATGTACTGTAGTAAACAGGAGTAATGCTGCTGAGATGAAAATTGCCGATAAAATTAAGAACCAGTGAAAAAACCGCAGCTCCGCAAAGTACGGTAAGACAGGATTTTCTGTTTGGAAGCAGGTCCGCCCTGCTTCTGCGGCTGAACTTCAGGCGGATGAGCAGGAGCAGATCCGTAACGATCAGGTATGCGCAGAAGACGACGAAAAAACCGAACCAGATATTTCCGGCTGCCATAAAAAAATATTTGATCCGGCAGTCCGGAAGAAAGGCCCCGAGAAGCGGCATGGCGGAAAGCAGGGCCAGGACAAGAAGAACCGCCGCACGAACCGGTTTTCGTCCCGTGATCCTTTTCATGCGCATATATGTTCTGATCAGTGCATACAGAATCAGTATGATGTAAATCAGGATGACAACAACAGTAAAATTCATTATTTTTTCCGGGTAAAAGTATGTTCTGTGTAAAAAAGCGTACTCGCATAATCTTCTTCAATATTGTCATTATAGCATAATGAGACAGGTATAACGATGACGGTTTGACTCCTGGAGTTGAAATAAATTTCTGAATATGAGAGCATGTAAGAAATTTATAAAGAATATATAAAACAAAGATAAATTGTTTGTTAAAAACTCGCCTATACTTTAGATGTGGCATGGGTGTATAATCTGTTTGTCAGTTTGTGCGAATTACGCACAAAGGGGGTTGCAATATTCCGAACCGGGCCATGCATTTTGTTTGTACGGTAAACGGTGACCACGTCGGAGAACCCGGAAAATATGTTGATCAAGCTTAAACTTTAATTAGAGGAGGCAATGCTGATGAAAGAGAAACGTATTATTACCGCGGCACTGACCGGGGCACTCTCTCCTAAGGCTGTTAATCCCAATGTGCCGGTTACGCCTGAAGAGGTTGCGGATGCTGCTTACAAATGCTGGCAGGAAGGTGCCGCTATTGTTCATCTTCATATGCGTGATGAAAATGATATCCCCTGCTGTGACGTGGAACTTTTCCGTGAGTCACAGCGCCTGATCCAGGAAAAATGCGATGTCATTATCAATATGACGACGACCACTTCCATGAAAGTCAATGCCATGGATACCACGGAAGCTTACGAGTCCCGTACACAGCACGTGATCGAACTCAAGCCGGAGATGTGCTCCTACGACGCCGGCAGCTTCAACTGGATGGCTGCCGATCCGTTCTGCTTCCAGAACACACCCCAGTTTCTTTCCATGCTCAATGAGATCTGCAAAGAATACAACGTGAAACCCGAAGTCGAGATCTTCGATCCGGGCATGTTCTATGTTGTGAAATGGTATACAGACCGCGGTCTGTTCCCCGGAAATCCGCATTTCCAGTATGTCACCGGCGTAATGGGCGGACTTCCTGCAGAGCCGGAAAGCATTTTCGAACTGGAAAAACATCGTCGTAAACTCTTCCCGGAATCCACCTGGTCGGGATTCGGCATTTCCAAAGGAAATCTGCCCTGCCTGTTTACCGCACTCGCTCTCGGCGGCGGTGTCCGGGTCGGTCTGGAAGATACAGGATTCTATGAGAAGGGCGTGATGGCCGACAACCCGATGCTGGTTGCCCGTGCTGCCCGGATCATCCGCGAATTCGGCTGCGAACCCGCCACACCGGACGAGGCTCGCGAAATGCTCGGATTAAAGCGTTGAGTTAAGTGCGGCAGTTCCGGGCCGGGATGGCCGGAAAAATATCCTGAACCGGAATGAATGCACAGACCGAAGCGCCTTAATTATAAAAAAATTTCTATAAGGAGAGAGGAACTGACATGAATAAAATTTCCGCTGTAGCTTCAAAAGTTGTAAGTCGTTTCCTGCCGGATGCATACATCTTCTGTATCCTGCTGACGATCGTCGTTTTCATCATTGCCATGCCGGTAGCCGGTCTGTCACCGATCGGTGTTATCCAGGCGTGGGGCGATGGGTTCTGGAGCCTGCTTGCCTTCTCTATGCAGATGGTCCTGGTTCTTGTTCTCGGTAATGCGTTTGCAAACGCTCCCGCGATCAAGAAGGTCATCGACAAGATCGCCGGCATTCCGAAGAGCCCGAAGGCCGCCATCTTCACCGTAGCCCTGATCGGCATGATCTGCATGTGGCTGAACTGGGGCTTTGGTCTGGTCGTCGGTGCGCTGCTTGCCCGTGCTGTTGCCAGAGAAACCGCCAAGAAAGGTCTTAAGGTCGACTATCGTCTGCTTATCGCAACGGCTTATGCACCGATCGCCATCTGGCATCCCGGTGTTTCCGGCTCCATTCCGCTGGCACTTGCCGGCACACCCGAGAGCCTGGCAACCGTTACCGCCGGTGCTGTTACCGAATCCGTTTCAACAGCCCAGACGATCTTTGCTCCGTGGAACCTGATTATGGTTGCCATCGTAGCTATCGGTATCATCCTTGTCATGGTCTTCTCTCATCCGGCAGAGAAAGATACCGTTGTCATTGATGCTTCCAAACTCGTTGATGATCCCGAACCCGAGAAAATCAAAGGCAAAAAGACTCCGGCCGAAGCACTTGAAAACAGTGTTATCATCACGATCATCACAGTCGTTGCCGGTGCTGCCTATATCATTTACTACTTCGTAAATGCAGGTAACATTTTGAATGCTCTTTCTCTGAACATCGTTAACTTCATCTTCCTGATCCTCGGTATTGCATTCCACAAGACCCCGATCGGATACGTTCGTGCGATTCTGGATTCCATGCGCGGCGCAGGCGGCATCGTTCTGCAGTTCCCGTTCTATGCCGGTATCCAGGGTATGATGATCGCAGTCGGCAGCACAGGAAACTCTGTAGCCAGCTCGATCTCCAACTTCTTCGTAACGATTGCTACTACACGTACATTCGGTTTCTTCACCTACATTGCAGCCGGTATCGTTAACTTCTTCGTTCCGTCCGGCGGCGGTCAGTGGGCAGTTCAGGGACCGATCATGATGCCGGCCGGTGCCGCTCTTGGTGTTCCGCCCGCAATTACGGCCATGGGTATTGCCTGGGGTGATGCATGGACCAACCTGCTTCAGCCGTTCTGGGCTCTGCCGGCACTTGGTATCGCAGGTCTTGGTGCCCGTGATATCATGGGATACTGCTTCATCGCACTGGTTGTATCCGGTATCCTTACCGCCATCGGCTTCCTGGTCATTGTACCGGCTCTTGTTCCGATGTAATGATGAATCAATCAGGAAAAACCTGAGAGATGATGCAAGGGGGAGGAGTAAATCCTCCCCTTTTTCTGTGCAGATATCTTTGGAATCGGATGGAGGAGTCTTCTCCTTGTTGAATTTCAGAAACTTTGATTCGGGCAGTACGCTGCCGCAGTATTGCAGAACTGATACCGTTTCCTGCCTGATTTGTGATTGCTTAAATGCACTGTTTCTGTGTATACTGTAAAAAAAGAGGAACTTGAGAGGTTTTCGTTTATGGATAAGTATACGATAATGAGTCCCCTGACTCTTATTGAATGGAAGCGTTCCTGGGAAAAACATGTTGTCGACGACAGTGACCGTGCGAATCAGAACAGCACCCGCATGCAGAACTGTTACTGGGGTCATTTTAAAAATGAAAAGGACTTTACCATCTGCTTTCATAAGGAGTTTGAGAGCAAAGCCCTGAGTCTGGGATCCTATTTCAACGGAACGATCGAACGACATGAAAACGGATCAAAGATCACCGGGAGCATCACCCGAAAAAAGAGCGCGAATATCTTTCTGACAGTCGGTATCATTATCTTTCTTCTGGTTTCACTGGTCAGTTTTTTCAGCGGAGAGCGTATGACGGCTCTTGCGACCGCTGTGCTGTTTTTCATTTTCCTGGCTTTTCGTGTTAAAACGCCAAAGCAGGAAGAAACACAGCTGCTTGACATCATGAAAACCATTTCCTCCGATCATACGGTGTGCAGAGATCCGAAAAAGCGTGAACAGCTTGCACTTCAGGCGAAACTGCTGGAAGAAAAAAAGCGGCTTGCGGAACAGAACAGTGGAAATGCCGGGTCAGGTTCTGCCTCTGAAAATGTTGTGACAGGTCCGGTTTCGGAAGATACCGGGACGAATCCGGCACCGGAAAACGCTGAGGCAGATGCTGATTCGGAAACAGGTGAAAAAAACCCGGCCCCGGAAGATGCCGGGACGAATCCGGCCCCGGAAAACGCTGAGGCAGATTCTGCTTCGTAAAAAGCTGATACAAATCCTGCCCCGGAAAACGGTCCCGGCGAAGAAGCGCCCGATTCGGGGAACCGGTAAAGACCAGGAAATTATCCGGATAAAGTCTGAAAAGTATGAATAAAGACAGCTGTGCACAGTATCCTGCCGCAGCTGTCTTTACTGTTTTCTGCGGATGACTTATTCCGGCGGTTCACAGAGTCCGGATCTGATTTTGCGGTTTCTGCAGTTTCGTTTCCGGAATTTTCTTTACCGCATCATTGCCGTGAAGGGAAAAGAATAAATACCGGGAGACCGCGGCAGAGAAACGGAGTACATCGGCATCAGAAAACAAAAAACAAGTGAAAAATCAGTAAATATAGATTTTTTTATTGAAAAAGAGGGACGGATTCTCTACCATAGTGTAGTGTTTCATTGAGATTCCCATCAGGAGGACGTATTTATGGACTATAAAAGAATATTGACAATTCAGGATATTTCATGCGTCGGTCAGTGTTCACTGACGGTTGCGCTTCCGATCCTTTCCGCATGCGGGATCGAAACGGCGATCCTTCCTTCCGCGGTGCTCTCAACCCATACGGCCGGATTTTCAGGCTATACCTTCCGTGATCTGACCGAGGATATGCCGGCGATCATGAACCACTGGAAAAAAGAAGGCATCCTTTTCGATGCGTTTTATACGGGATATCTCGGCAGCACACAGCAGATCGATTACATAAAAGAAATCTTCGGAAGCCTCGGAAAACCGGGTGCGGTGAAGATCGTGGATCCGGCCATGGCGGATAACGGAAATCTGTATCCGGCCTTTGACAGGGACTTTGTCGCAGCCATGCGTCCGCTCTGCGCGGAAGCAGACATCATTCTTCCGAATATCACAGAGGCCTGTTTCCTGGCCGATGTTCCGTATATTGAAAAGCCGGATGAAGAGTCGGTCGAAGCACTCTTCAGGGCACTTTCTTCGATCTGCAGCGGGAAAATCGTGCTGACGGGCGTGGGATACAGAGAAGGAAAGACAGGTGTGGCTGTTTATGATAACGGAATCATCCGCCATTACGAACATGACTGGATCGAACCGGGCTGCCACGGAACCGGAGATGTGTACGCATCCGCATTCACGGGCGCTTATGTGCGGAATCCGGATCTCTTTAATGCGGCTAAGACAGCGGCTGATTTTACCGTAAAATGTATTGAAGCAACGGTCGATGACAAAAATCACTGGTACGGCGTTAAATTCGAGAAGGCACTGCCGTATCTGGATAAAGCTTTAAACGGCTGAGAAACGG